>NZ_JBBYHU010000012.1:0-103377 GCF_038289905.1 Flavobacterium flavipallidum
CCATTCTAACCGAAGTTGGAAATTTGAAGTTTCACCAATATAGTAAGAGTCTATTTTTGAAGAATAAATAATATAAACAAAATGCATAGGATAAGATATTAAACAAAAAAAAGCCTCTACATTGCTGTAAAGGCTTTGAAATAAAAGCTCCCCCTCTTGGGCTCGAACCAAGGACCCTCTGATTAACAGTCAGATGCTCTAACCAACTGAGCTAAGGAGGAAACTGTATATTTAATATGCGTAAGGAACGTATTTGTGTGCTAAATTTTAGCTGTGTGAGCTTGTTCTTAGCGGATGCAAATATAAGAGGTTTTTTGAATGTAGCAAATAAAATAGTTGTTAATTCGTGTGAATATTTACTGGGTATTAAAAAAAAGAGGCTGTCCGAAAAGCAAGGACAACCTCTTTTGTAAATTTAAAGTTTGAGCATCGATTTAAGCATTTCTTTTTTTTCGGCTGATAATTTTAAAGCTAATTTTTGTTTGTCCTCCAGATAATTTAGTAGGGTTAATTCAGTTTTAGCATTAAGCAATTCAGTCTCTTTATTCTTCATTTTTTCTAAAATCGATATTTTATTTTCCCAGTCTTTTTTGATATATTTCATGTCAAAAATGGTATTGATTTCAATAGAGTAGTCAATCCATTGTAATGTGCTTTTTAAAACTTGAGGTTCATTACAGTTACTTAATAGAATAGGTTTAATCCATTCTTGATAGTCTCTGTAGAATATATTCTGATACCCTTTAATAAGGATTTTAGAATTTATTTTATCTGCGTAAGCTAGCCAATCTTTTTTATATTCTAATGTTTTTATAAGTATCTTGTCTGATAAATCTTCTTGGTCTTTGTACTGACTTTTTTTCATTAGTTTTACAAAATTCTCATAGGCAAGCTTGTCAAAACTATTTCCTTTTAAAACTTGATTGGATAAAGAGCGGGCATATTTTTCATACACATTTGTGATCATTAATTCAACATTTGCTTTTTGAAATTTTTCGTCGAATGTTTGACGATTGTCTAGTACATAATTAAAGACTTTGTTAAAAGGATCATTTAAATTTTTATTCAATAATTGGAATACATAAACAGAAGTATATTCCTGTTCTGGAATAATAGATAAGTATACTTTTGTAACATCAATAGATCTGTAATCAGCGGTTTGTTTCAAATAATCCAAATATTCCTTTACAATTGCTGGATTGCTTTTGTTTTTCAGATAATTTGTTTCCAAAACCTGATCATAATTACCTCCGTTAATTGCTTTTGTAGATTGCTCTAAAAACTGTTTTTCATTGAAATAGCCTACCACTCGATGTATTATTTCGCCTTTATAATTAAGCCATAAAAAAGTAGGGTAGGCTCCTATATGATATTGTTTGGCTAAGTCAATTCCTTCGCCTTTTTCCATGTCCATTTTATAATTAACATAATTTGCATTGAAAATCTCGCCAACTGCTTTTAAAGAGAAGATTTCTTTTTCCATTTTTTTACATGGACCACACCAGGATGTATAGCAATCTATAAATATCAGTTTGTTTTCTTTTTTTGCTTTTGCTTTAATTTCGTTCCATTTTCCTTGGGTAAAAACAATTCCATTGGCATAAATTGTCATTACTGACAACATTAGTATTATGGTCAAAATTCTTTGTTTCATAATAGTGTAAAAATTAGATTGTTTTTAATTAGGATTTTTTATCAAAAATTTTCATCAATGTCTCGTTTAAGGCTTCCCCTTTTATGTTTTTGGCTACTATTACTCCTGCAGGGTTTATTAGAAAATTTTGTGGGATTGCCTTTATTCCATATAATTCAGCGGCAACATTGTTATTTTTTAAATCAGAAACCTGTTTCCATGTAAGTCCGTCAGCTTTTATGGCTCCTAACCAATTTTCTTTAAAGGCTTCAACGTCAATTGAAATACCTAAAATTTCTAAGCCTTTGGAATGATACTGAGAATAAGCCTTTTTTAAATTGGGATTTTCTTTTCGGCAAGGACCACACCAGGAAGCCCAAAAATCCAATAAAACATATTTTCCTTTATAATCAGATAATTTAACATCTTTACCTTCAGTATCCTGTTGTGTGAAGTCGGGGGCTTTATTTCCTACTTTTACAACTTTTAATTGTAGTAAATAGTTCTCATATTCTTTACCTAGTTTTGTGTTTTTAACTGCATCAGTAAGGGATTTGTATAAAGGAGCTACATCTGCATAATTGGGAATCATATTATATTTTTTTAAAGCATATAAACTGATATAACTGTTTGGGTTATTCTTTATGAAATCAAGATAAATCTTTTTCATATCCTCGTCTGTCGCTTCTAGTGCCTGATCAGTTTTAGCTATTGCTACACTGTCTTTAACTGTTTCTGCAACAAGTTTTGTATACTCTTTTTTAAGTGCTTCTTTTTTATTTGTAAATGGTTGTAAAGCTGTTTCTAATATGGAAGCTTCAGCGTTTGTTTTTGAATCTAAAACTTCGGCATCTTTGATAGAAGCTGTCTTGCTTTCAATTTTATTAATTCCAGGTTCCAAATAGAAGATTAACATTTCCTTTCGGCTAATGAATGGCATGTTTTTACGTTTTACAAACAATTGAATTTTTCTGGGATCTTCAATTCCTTCGCCTTTGAATTCAAATTTTCCATCGATAATGTTAACGGTTTGATTAACGGTAAAATCAAGGTCGTTGCAAACAAGAATTGCCTGAGTTGTTGAGTCTTTTATGGCTATTTTTCCTTGAATTTCATAGGGTTTCTTTTGAGAAAATAATACTAATGGGATCATTAATATAATTAGTATGCTTTTTTTCATTTTTATGTCTTTTAATTTTGATTTATTTTTTGTTTTGGATTAAGGATTTTGTTCCCATTCTGGATTATACATCATAACCTGAATAGGAATCTGTAGCGTGTATCTGTCGCTATTTGGCTGCAGAGTAGCAATTATATTTCCCAGACCATTGTATCTGTTTACTGTGGTCATTTTGCCCTGAGCTGCTAATCGTTTCATGTCAAACCAACGTAATCCACAAAAAGGGAATTCTAAAATACGTTCCTGAATAATTTTTGCAAGCACTGCTTCTGAATCGTTAGAATCAAATCTCTGATAATTGGCTGTAGCAAAACGTTTTTTTCTGAGTAAATCAAGATGATCACAAGCGATAACGGTCTCGTTGTTACGAGCAGCTACTTCAGCTAAAATTAATCGCATTTCGGCAACATCAATTCCCCAATTAGGATAGGCGGTAGAACTTGCAACAGTTCCATAAGGAGAATATTTTGTTCTACCTCTTACTGTAAAACTATAATCGCCTAAAGTGGTGTAATGTAATGGTAAACGCTGATCATAGCGATTATAAGAACGCAACAAATCTAGTGTAGGAGATACAGAGCCATAATATAGCGATCCTCCAACTCTTGAATAAATAGCATCAGGTCTTACTTTTAAATCTTTGAATGTTGAAGAAGTGGTATGTTGTAAAATTTCATTTGGCCCTTTATCTAAAGCCAATTGGGCATTTTGAGCTGCTAAATCATATTTGCCCATATACAAATAAGTACGGGCAAGTAATGCGTAAGCTGCTGCAACACTTCCTCTAAAACGATTTTGACTATTGTCAGCAGGAAGATAAGGAATTGCTGAATTGATATCTCCAATAATATGATCATACATTTTCTCAACGGTACTGCGATTAGGGGTAGGGTCAGTAATGTCGATTGAAGTTACAAAAGGAACAGCTAAATCTGTAGCGGCAGTAGTTTCATTATACATTTTTCCATATAAATTGGTAAGATCCAGATAGACTAAAGCTCTGCCTAATAAAGCTTCTGCTTTTAGTTTGTTTTTTTCTTCTTGGGTTCCCTCAATTGCATCATCTATTTGATTGATTACAGCATTATAGTAGTAAATTGAATTATATGCTGAGGCCCATATAGGTGAACTGGTAAAAGGATCTGAAGCTAATTGAGGAGCCCAGGTATAGGAATACTCAGAATAATTATCTATCAGATCGTCAATAGTAGGCATGTCCAGTACATCTGAAAAATAAATTAATCCATAGATAGAGGATTGTCTTAAAGACTGATTGTCTAACCAGAGATTATAATCACGCACTGATTCTAGCAGTTGTTTACCCTTAGGCTCAATATCCAGATAATTATCACAGGACAGAAATGGTAATAAAAGAAATATTACCAGAATCGATTTGATATATTTATGTTTTTTCATCGTTTTAAAATTTAAGGTTAAGAGCAAAAGTATAAGTAGGAGTAATATAATTCTTCTCATAACTTCCCATGGCTTTACTGTAGTTTTGCTTGTTTAAAGCAAAGGTGTAAACATTAGAGGCTTGAAAGCTTAATTCTAAATTTGATATTCCTGTCTCTTTTACCAAATTTGTGTTTTTAAAACTATAACTAGCAGTAATATCTCCAATGGTAAAATAGGATCCGTCTATGGTGAATTTGTCTAATGCTGAAATATAAGTTGCATAGCCTGATGAAAGTTCAGTCAAAGCAGGTAATACTCCTGGTATTGTTTCGTCTCCTGCTTGTTTCCAATAATTAAAGGCTCCTTCCAAAGGTCTTACGGCAGTAGGATTAGGTACTGGAATTTTTGTTACGAACCCTCCATAAAAGTTAAACATAGTATAAAAATAAAAACTGCCTACATCAACTCGATTACTTAACCCGATGTTGTATTTAGGTATAATTGTACCTCTGTTAATTACATCAGCTAATCCTTCCTGATTTTCATCAAAATGTTTAAGTACATTGTCTTTGCCATATATTAACGTTTTTCCATTTACAGGATCTAAGCCAGCATAACGATAATTGAAAACAGTTCCTATAGGATAACCTTCCAGATAATTTGTATTCCCGTTAGTAAATGAATAAGATGCACTGCTAGGTTTAATGGCATTATTATAAACATCTAAAATTTTACTGGTGTTATAGGAAAAAACAAATCCTGAGTTCCAGTTAAAATGTCTTCGGGTTATCCAATCTGCATGAGTTGTAAATTCCAGACCACTATTTCTAAGTGCACTCTCATTCACCAAGGCAGAAGAGACTCCTCGGGTAGGATCAATTTGATTAGTAGCCAGTACATCGGTACTTTTTTTAATGTAGTATTCTATACTTCCGTTGATGCTTTTAAAAATTCTAAAATCAAGACCTAAATTTGTATTATAAGTTTGTTCCCATCTCAATTTACTATTAGCCGGTGAAGAAAGTGAGAGTTGCTCGATAGTCGAATAATCAGAACTATAACTGCTGGAAGCAATAATTTGTGGTAGAGAATTTTTAGCAATATTTCCATTAAAACCTATAGCAGCTCTTAATTTTAAAGATTTTAACCAAGTAACATCCTCTAAAAAGTTTTCTTTATTTAAATTCCAAGCTAAACCTAGTGACCACAATGGTTTATAGCGGTATTTAGGATCAGTTCCAAACAGATTAGATTGGTCTATACGAATACTTCCCGTTGCAGAGTATTTGTCCTGAAATGAATAAACTAAATTAGAATAGGCTGACACAAAACGGTCTTCAGTATAGGTTTTTCCAAATAAACCAGCATATGAAATAGCAGGATTGTTATTGGCATAGGAAGGAGTAAAAGCATTAGTTATTGTGTAATAATTAATTGGCTGCTGTAGAAGTGTTTGGTCATTATAACCAAAATAAGATGCGGTAGATGATTTATTAATAATGTTTCTTATTTCACCTCCTAAAATCATATTTATGGAATGATTTTCGGCAATTTTTTTATTATAATTCAGTTGGGCTCTAACAGTATAACCAGATGTTTTTCCATTGGTTTCTTTTAAAAAACTTCCTTTAGGAACATTATAAACAAAACCATTAGTTCCTGCTTTAGCATAGCGGTTTACATATTGATGAACTTCTGAAGATTCTCCACTTGCTAAATGTTCGCTATTGTTATTTGCTGATTGATAAATTCCTCCAAAACTTAAATTAAACCCTTTTTTTAAATCATAATTAAAATTAGCTACAATACTATTTGAAACTTCACGGCTTGTATTTTTAATTTCTTTCATATCAACTAAAGGATAATAGAGGTTATCTAATAATCCTAAATCGGTTAAGACTTTGTTGTAATAAGGATTAACAACAGAACCACTAAAAATGGCTTCCGGATTACCTTCATCATCCAGAAAACGTTCGAATGGATAAACAGAACTTATGGTAGGAGTAGGTGTGCTGTTTCTTTTAGCTTCCTGAAAATCCATATTTAAGTTTAATTTGAATCGATTTGAAAATTTAAAAATGGTTCTGGATGAAAGACGAAAACGGTTGTTATCATTGGTAATCTGTTCCAGATTATTATGACTATAATTAGTTGTAAGGTGGTATAATATATCATTACTTCCTCCTGAAAAATCTAGGTTGTAAGTTTGAGTTGCTGCATTGCGCAAAAATAACCTTGAATAATCTTCGGTATTGTTGTATGATTTTAATGCTGCGTATTGATTTTGAGCTTCAGTTTCTGTTATTAATCCAGAAGCTTGTTCGGCTAAAATCCTTACTGGTTGTGGATAGTTAAAAAGATATCCAAAAACTGGAGAACTCATGAAAGAGTATAATGAAGCAGCTGAAGATTTATTTCTCTCAACCAAAAAATCAGTCATTTTAGAAGATACATCTTCATCCCAACGGTATCGGCTATAATCTGTTTTAGGGACTAAGCTAAATGTGGAACGATAATTAACATTTAATTTCCCTTTTTTAGCTTCTTTTCTTTCAATAATAATAACCCCATTAGAAGCGCGTACTCCGTAAATTGTTGCAGCGGCAGCATCTTTTAAAACAGTTACAGATTCGATGTCATTTGGATTAATAGATTCTAACGAAAGTTCAGAGGGGTATCCATCAATTACAATAAGCGGACTTCGGTTTCCATTAATTGTCGAAATTCCTCTGATTTGAAATAAATTATTTCCTTCAAACTGAACATCATTATTAATCAAAACACCCGGAAGTTTATTTTGTAGTCCTGTTAGAAAATCGGTTGTATTAATACGACTGTTATATTCTTTTGCTCCAATTGAAGCAATACTACCAGTACTGTGTTCAGGATTTATTTTTTGATACCCCGTGGTAATTAGCTGAACTTCATTTAGTTCCGATATGTCTTCCTCGAGAGTAATTTGAAGTTTCTTTTGATTACCAACAACTATTTCTTTTTTCTTGTAGCCTACTGATGTAAAAACGATAATGTTTTCAGGAGCAGCAGCGACTATAGAAAAATTACCATCAATATCCGTTATTGTTATTATGGTTGTGCCTTTCACGGTAACTGTAACTCCAGGTATGGATACGCCGGCTTTGTCAGTTACTTTTCCGCTAAGTTTGATAACTTCCTTATGATCCCTTTTTTTTATTAAGAGCGTGTTATCATTTATTAAAATGATATTGAAATTTTCATTATTAACATTCTCATTGAGTAGTTTGTCAATGCGAATTGAACCACGTTTTAATTTAATTTTTGGAGCATCATTAAACAAATGTTCTGGATACAAAAAACGATATTCTGTTTGATCCATAATTAGTTCAAAAACCTGATCTACGGTAATTTCTTTGTCTCGGTCAATGTTTATGCGCTCCTGAGCAAAAGTGGTTTTAGGGTTAAAACCAAAAACTGTAGTACATAATAAGAAAATAAATGTTCTCATGATAATTAATAAAAACCGCTCCAGCATGATTGAGCGAAAAATAAGTGGTTTAATTTTCATACATTTGTTTGTGTTAGTTAGACATTGTTTAATTAATTCAAATTATTGGGGACAAAGTTGATTACACCTCGACAATGTTTACGCTTTGTTCCCTTTTCTTCCTGATGTATTGCTCTATTTACTTCATATCTTTTTTATTTTAGGGTTATCGTTTTGTTATGGATTTCGTAATTTTTTATGGCTCCAAAGCTTTTGATTGTATTTAAAATTGTGATAATATCCTGGTCTTTGCCTAAAACACCTACAAAACGAATATTGCCGGAATTTTTATTAGTAAAAACAACATCCATATCGTACCATCGTGCTAATACTTTCATGATTTCATAGAGGCTTTTGTGTTCTAATATAAATTCACCATTAACCCAGGCTATCTCTTTGCGAGAGTTGATGTTCTTGATAATAATGTTTTCATTATTTTTATAGGCAACGGACTGCTGATCAGGTGATAACAACTTTTGTACTCCATTATAATTAATAGCCACTTTGCCTTCAGCGAGTGTAGTAAATACTTTGTTTTCATCTTGATAGGCTTTGACGTTGAATTTTGTGCCTAATACCTTTATTTCTTGGACATTGTTTGTCACTACAAAGTCAGCTCCATTATGTTTACTGCTTGGAGAAACTTCCAGATAAATTTCTCCGTATAATAGTTCTACTTTACGACTTTCACCTTCTTTTAAATTAACAGGGAATTTTAGTTTTGTTTCAGAATTGAGCCAAATCTTAGTGCCGTCTATCATCTCAAGTAAAAATTGACCGCCTCGGGGAATGGTTAAATAATTGTATACTAAATCGGGTTTTGAATTTGATGGTTTTTTGTAAACTAAACTTTTTCCATCGCTTTCTGCATTTTGTGAAACATAGGAATCGTCATTTGTTAATGCTACTTCTTTTCCGTTTTCCAGAGTCAGAATAGCTTTGTTAGAGCCTGGAGTAATTTGATTGTTTACAATGATAGGCTCTAATCTTTCTTCTTCAAATGAAAAAATACCGAATTTAAAAACATAACTAATAGTTAGAACTCCGATAAAAAGTGCTGCTGCTGCATAACTCATTCTCGAAATTAATTTTCTTCTTTTTAATCTCGTTTTTTCTTCTTTAATTTTATTGAAATAAAGCTCTTTTGCTTTTTCTTTATCATATAAATTTTTACTTAAATCGATAAGATAGTTGACCTTAATATATTCTTCAAATTTTTCATTATTGCCCTCTTTGGATAGCCAATCTTCTAATTGTTTGAAGTCAATGGGTTCCAGTTCGTTCATTAAAAATTTAATGTGAGCTTTTTTTATTTTTTTCTCCATTCCTTAGTATTTTTTTTATCGTTTGAAGAGATACGATGAAAATTCTCTATTGTTTTTAACAATTTTACCCTTAATACGTGCGATATTGACAATACCCCCATTTTTTTTGAAAAAAAAAAATTATGTTTGTGGGGACATTAAATACATTAGATTTTGGAAAATGAAAATCTTGTAGAAAAACTAAGAGAAGGGAATGAAGAGGCTTATAGTTATCTAATGGATAATTATTACACAAGATTATGTGTTTATGCAGAAACATTCACCAAAGATTGCTATAAGGCTGAAGATATTGTCCAAAATGTGATGTTGAAACTATGGCTAAAACGTGACCAACTCTCTTCTGATTATCAAATAAAAAATTATTTATACAAGTCTGTCTATAATGAATTTATTGATCGCTACCGGGAGTACAGAATTTTGACTCCCTTAGAAGAGAAACATGTCGCTAAACTTAATAATATAGTTCAGGATTTTGATTTCAACGAAACAGAAAAATTAATCCAAATTGTAAAAAATCAGATAGAAAATTTACCTCCTAAATGCAAAGCTATTTTTAAAATGAGTAAAATGGAAGGATTGAGTTACACTGAGATTGCTGAGTATCAAAATATTTCTATTAAAACTGTTGAAAATCAAATTGCCAAAGCTTTTCAGATTATTCGTGCTCAACTAGGTGAGAAATACAATAATGTTTTGTTTATTTTTTTTGACAATAAACTTTTCTAGCAAAATCATTTTTTGTGATTTTTCAAAGGTATGATTTCCAAATTCTTTTTTATTAATAAAGTAAAGTGGTTTTAATTTAGTAAAAATATCGACATGGATTTTTGTGAACAAAAAAAGCCACTCAATTACTTGAATGGCTTTTGGAAATAAAAGCTCCCCCTCTTGGGCTCGTCCCGATAGCTATCGGGACAAGGACCTTTTGATTAACAATATTTCAAGAGTAATTTTTCAATGATTTTAGGATATTTTTTGAGATTCAAAATATATGTTTTGCTCTTCATATTTTTTATGTGTCTCTCGATTTTCCTTGCTTGGGTTATATCAACACAATCAATTAAATGAAACAAAGTCCAGTCATTTGCTATCTTAGTATGTGAATTTTCAAATATTCCAGAGTTATGCCATTCTAACCGAAGTTGGAAATTTGAAGTTTCACCAATATAGTAAGAGTCTATTTTTGAAGAATAAATAATATAAACAAAATGCATAGGATAAGATATTAAACAAAAAAAGCCTCTACATTGCTGTAAAGGCTTTGAAATAAAAGCTCCCCCTCTTGGGCTCGAACCAAGGACCCTCTGATTAACAGTCAGATGCTCTAACCAACTGAGCTAAGGAGGAAACTGTATATTTAATATGCGTAAGGAACGTTTTTGTTGGCTATTTTCAAGCTGTGTTAGCTTGTTCTTAGCGGATGCAAATATAAGAGGTTTTTTGAATGTGACAAACAAAAAATGAAAAAAAATCGATTTTTTTTACCTGCCTACAATAGCTTTATAAATGTCGTTTCCGTTAGCAAATAATAATAGTGTGATAAGTAATACAAAACCAACCATTTGGGCATTCTCTAAGAATTTATCACTTGGTTTTTTACCGGAAACAATTTCGTATAATAAAAACATCACATGTCCGCCATCTAATGCCGGAATAGGTAATAAGTTCATTACGCCAAGCATAATTGACAACAGAGCAGTGATACCCCAAAATACTTCCCAGCTCCATGTATTTGGGAAAATATTATAAATAGCGGCAAATCCACCTACTCCTTTATATGCTCCAGTGCTAGGATTGAAAATCATTTTTAATTGTTTTCCATAATTGATAAGTTGGTCTTTTCCTTTTTGAATTCCCACAGGTATAGATTCGAAGAAACCATAGTTTTGAGTGCTAACCTTGTAGTATCCTAATTTTTCTAAGGAATCCATTGCTAAACCGCCTATTTTAACGCCTAATTTTCCCTCACTATTTACTATAACTTGGATGGCTGTTTCTTTTTGGTTACGTAAAACAACAGCTGAAATTGTTTTTCCTTTATTTTTGTCTAAAATAGATTTGGCTTCGTCAAAATATTTTGTTTTTTGACCGTTTAATGAAAGTACAATGTCTTTGGGTTGCAAATTCGTGTTTTTAGAATCTTCGGCAATTGCACCAATAACAAAAGGCATTCTAATAGAAACAATTGGTGATTTCCCATTTTTAGTTAGTTGATCAATAAAATTTGTCGGCAATTTTATGGTTTTTTCAACTCCGTTTCTTTCGATAAGGACTTCTTTGGACATTGCTATTTTTAGGTCGATTTCATTATCAAACTTATTGATTTTTACACCATCAACAGCATATACTTTATCACCGGTTTTAAAACCTGCCTTAATCATTACAGGGTTTTCAATTAAAAGTCCGTCTTTCAAATCGTCCATAGCAATGTAAGTATCGCCGTAGGCAAATGCCATCCCAATGTAAATGATGAAAGCCAAAATAAAGTTTACTGTAACTCCACCAAGCATAATGATCAAACGTTGCCAAGCTGGTTTCGAGCGAAATTCCCAAGGCTGTTGCGGTTGAGCCATTTGTTCTTTGTCCATGCTCTCGTCAATCATTCCGGAGATTTTTACATATCCTCCAAGCGGAAGCCAACCAATTCCGTATTCAGTTTCTCCGATTTTCTTTTTTAACAATGAAAATTTAACATCAAAAAATAAATAGAATTTTTCAACTCTGGTTTTGAATAATTTGGCAGGAATAAAATGCCCTAATTCGTGTAAGATAATCAGTAATGATAAGCTCAATAAAAATTGAGAAAGCTTGATAATTATTTCCATTTTTTAATTTCGGTTCTTTTATTTTCGGCTAAAGTAACATTTTCTGTTTTAGTGGCAAAAATTTAAAATTAGCTTGGGTAATAAATGTTTGTTAATAATTTTCATTTTGCGCTTTGAAGCGTAACTTTACGTTTCTCAAAAAATAAATAGTATGGCATCTTTATTATTTTCTCCAATATCGATAAAAAGTATTACGCTAAAAAACAGAATTGTTATTTCTCCAATGTGCCAATATTCCTCCGTTGATGGTTTTGCTAACGATTGGCATTTGGTACATTTAGGCAGCCGTGCCAGTGGCGGAGCTGGATTGATTATTCAGGAAGCGACGGCCGTCGCTCCCGACGGCCGAATTTCACCCGAAGATTTAGGGATTTGGAAAGACGAACATATCGAAAAACTGAAATCTATTACGGCTTTTATCAAAAGTCAAAATGCAGTTCCGGGCATTCAATTAGCGCATGCCGGACGAAAAGCCAGTGTTTCGTCGCCCTGGAAAGGCAATAAAAAACTCCAGTCTTCAGAAGGCGGTTGGCAAACTGTAGCTCCATCTGCGATTCCTTACCATGATTCCGAAGCTTTTCTTCCGGAAGCCTTAGATAAACAAGAAATACAAAAATTAATTTCCGATTTTAAATCGGCAACCAAAAGAGCTGTCGAGGCGGGTTATGAAGTATTGGAAATTCATGCCGCTCATGGTTATTTGAATCATCAGTTTTTATCGCCTTTATCGAATAGCAGAACCGATGAATACGGAGGTAGTTTTGAAAACCGAATCCGTTTTACAATGGAAGTTCTCGAAGCAGTACAATGCGAATGGCCGAAAGATTTACCTTTATTTGTTCGAATCTCAGCTACCGATTGGGCAGAAGGAGGCTGGAATATCGAAGAATCCATTCAATTTTCTGAAATTTTAAAAGAAAAAGGAGTGGATTTAATCGATGTTTCTTCGGGAGGTTTGGTTTCGCACCAAAAAATTCCGTTGGAGCCGGGCTATCAGGTTCCTTTTGCTGAAAAAATAAAAACGGAAATTGGGATTTTAACCGGAGCCGTTGGTTTGATAACTGAAGCAACTCAGGCAGAGGCAATTTTGCAAAGCGGAAAAGCTGATTTGGTTTTATTCGCCAGAGAATCATTGCGAAATCCTAATCTGGGATTGGATTTTGCGAGAGCATTAGAAACGGAAGTAGTCTGGCCAAAACAATATGAGCGAGCGAAAAAGGTTTAATCGCAAAGTACACAAAGTTTTTCGCAAAGAACAATAAGAATTATAAAAAATCAGTGTTCATCTGTTGTATCCGTGTAATCTGTGGCAAAAATTTTTAACGGAAAGTACACAAAGTTTTTCGCAAAGTTTACAAAAAATAAAAACCATTAAGACATTAAGTTTTTAAGCATTAAGCTTAATTTTTCTTAATATCTTAATGGTAAAAAAAATAATTTTTAATGTTTTACAAATAAAAAACTATGAAAAAAATAAAAGCAGCCTTACTTTCTTATGGGATGTCGGGGAAAGTATTTCAGGCACCCTTTTTAGAATTACATCCTGGATTTGAATTATTAGGTTCTTGGGAACGAAGCAAGAAATTAATTCAGGAAGATTATCCACATGTTAAAAGCTATGCAACTATTGATGAAGTTTTAAACTCAGAAGCCGAATTAGTTGTGGTCAATACGCCAATTGATACGCATTTTGAATATGCCAAACGTGTTTTAGAAGCCGGTAAACATGCCATAGTAGAAAAAGCCTTTACCGCTACTTTGGCCGAAGCCGAAGAATTAGCAGCTTTGGCGAAAGCCAAAGGTTTAAAACTGGCCGTGTTCCAAAACAGAAGATGGGACAGTGATTTAAAAACGGTACGCCAAATTTTGTTAGATGGAGTTTTGGGTGAAATTGTGGAAGCCGAATTTCATTTTGACCGATACAATCCGTTGTTGAGTCCTAAAGTACATAAAGAAACAGTAAATTCAGGTTCAGGTGTTCTGAAAGATTTAGGTCCGCATATTATCGATCAGGCTTTGTATTTGTTTGGTTTGCCAAAGTCGGTTTTTGCTGATATTAGAACCACGAGAGAAAATTCGGTGGTAGATGACTGGATCGATATAGTATTGTTTTATCCTGAAATCAGAGTGCGATTGAAAGCTGGTTTTTTTGTACGCGAAGCAAATCCGGCTTATGTTGTCCATGGAAAAAAAGGCTCGTTTTTAAAATACCGTGGCGATATTCAGGAAGATGAATTGAAATTGATGAAAAAACCTAACTTAACCGATTGGGGAACCGAACCTCTGGATAAAGAAGGTTTTTTACATACTGAAATTGACGGCAGAATTATGCATGGAAAAATCCCAACACTTCAAGGGAATTATTATGATTTTTTTGACGGAGTCTATCATGCTATTGCAAATGATACGGAAGAACCTGTTACCGCCCAGGATGGCGTTAATGTGATGCGTATTATTGATGCCGCAATTCAAAGTAATGCTGAAAAAAGAGTTGTTGAGTTGTAAATGTTTTATAATAATAAATTTATTGTCCTTTAAAAGTTAAGGATCCGTCTGTTCGAGTAAATTTTCAGAAAATGCGAATAGCTTTTTCGGAAAATTTGTATCGAGAACTCTAGTTTAAATAAGGCTTCTCGATACAATTTTAAATAATAAAGCTTTCGCGTTATTATTTAAAATCACTCGAAGTGACGACAAAAAAGCTTAACCTCCTGACGCTGCCCGTAGATTCACAGATTAAATAAATGTTCCATCTAAGCATAAACTTATAAACGATAACGTTGTATTCAAGCATGTTATAAATTCGTTAACAAAGTGCCAAAATTCCTTTTCGTATTTTTGCAGCTTCAAACCTTAAAAACACAGCCTTTGTTACGATTAAATTTTATAGGAAGCTTTAGAGCTCAAGGAAAAATTAAAAAAAGTTTTCGAAATGCAAAACTTTCTTATTTGAACAGAGTGCGTCTTGCTGTGGCTTCTTTTTATTTCGGAATGGGATTGTGTTTTGCTACCTGGGCAAGTAGAATTCCGGATATTCGTGTTGCTTTACACCTTAGCGATGCCGATTTAGGATCAATTTTATTCGCATTGCCTGTTGGACAATTGACCATGATGGCTTTTTCAGGAAAATTAGTTACCCGTTATGGCAGTCACCGTCTGGTTATTCTTTCCTTAAGTATGTATGCTTTTTGTATGACCAATTTGGGATTGGCAACTAATGCCTGGCAACTGGCTTTAGGGTTGTATTTGTTTGGAATGTTTGGTAATATGAACAATATTGCCGTAAATACACAAGGTGTGTACACTGAGCAACTATTTAAAAGAACCATTATGGCTTCATTTCACGGAGTATGGAGTTTTGCCGGTTTTACAGGAGCTTTGGTAGGACTAGGGATGATGGCATTAGATTTGACACCGCATCAGCATTTTATAGTTGTTGGGATAATCACTTGGATTTTAATTGCGTTGAATTATAAATTTTTGATTAAAGCCAAAGAAAAACGAAAAGCTCCCGAAAAGAAAAAACTGTTCTCTAAACCGGATACTGCTTTAATTTGGTTAGGAATTATTGGTTTTGGTTCAATGGCCAGCGAAGGAATCATGTTTGATTGGAGCGGAATTTATTTTAAAGATATTGTTCAGGTACCAGGGCCTTTGATTATTTTAGGTTATACCTCTTTCATGATTATGATGGCTACCGGACGTTTTTTAGGTGACGGTATGATTAATAAATTTGGACGAAAACGTATAATTCAAACAGGAGGAGCCTTAATTTCTGCAGGATTATTTACTGCGGTATTTTTTCCCTATTTAATTCCTTCAACTATTGGTTTTATGTTGGTAGGATTAGGAGTTTCAACTATTGTGCCTACTTTGTATAGTTTGGCCGGAAAACACCCAACAATTCCGCCGGGAGAAGCTTTAACAGCAGTTTCCAGTGTGAGTTTCCTGGGATTTTTAATGGGACCACCGGTTATTGGCTATATTGCTGAATTATTTGGACTGCGATTCTCATTCGCTTTTATTGGAATCTTCGGAATCCTTATTGCCTTTTTAGTGCCAAGGATTAAAGTGATTCAATAGTATTCTAAGATATTTTAACAATAACTATAGCAACCTTAACTGTGATTATCAAATAGAAATCACAGTTAAGGTTTTTTATTTAAAAAATATTTGACAAAGTATTTTTTAAATAATTTTTTTCTTACTTTTAATTCGTCGAAAGTGCTAAATGAATTTTTATAATTTGTTTAATACCACTACTTTCAGATAAAATATATTGTTTCCAAAAAACAAATTTGACGTTTACTAAAACATTTTTTGAAGTGTTTTAAGTATCAGTAGTTTCATTTTTTAATTGTCTAATGATACAAAGTTTTTATTGTAAAATCTTTGTTTAAATTTTTGTTGGGCTCATGAAATGTCTTTTTGTTTTGTTTTTTTCAATAGGGATTACCGCAGTAACATTGGCACAAAATCAAGCTCGGATTTCAGCTAAGGTTTTAGATACTAAAACACTAAAACCTTTAGTTTCGGTTGTGGTTTCTTTTCAGAATACTAATTATACACAGCTTACTAATTCGGAGGGAATTGTTGTTTTTGAAGCCATTCCATCTGCCGATTATTTAGTGCTTTTTCATAGTCAAGGGTACAAAGAGGCCTTGTTTCCGGTGCGTTTACAAAATACTTTGGCATTGGATTTAGGAACAATTTTGTTGGAATCCGATCAGGTTACTGACCAACAGGGGGCGGTAATTCAGCTTTTCGAAGACGATTTAACCGAGGACAACAGCAGCTCCGAAAACACCTCGGGAATATTGCAATCTTCTAAAGATGCTTTTCAACAGGCCGCTGCTTTCAATTGGGGACAGGCCCGTTTTAGAATCCGTGGTTTAGACAGCGAAAATGCTGTAACGATGATAAACGGAATGGCAATGAACAAAATCTATGACGGAAGACCGCAATGGAACAACTGGGGCGGACTCAACGATGCCACACGAAATCAGGAATTTTCGATAGGAACTACTCCTTCTGATTATACTTTTGGAGGGATTTTGGGAACCCAGCAAATCAATACCCGGGCTTCTGTTTATCGATCCGGAAGCCGAATCAGTTTTGCGGGAACTAATACCAATTATAAAGCGCGCATCATGGCTACTTATGCTTCGGGGATGAGTAATTCGGGTTGGGCTTACGTTGTTTCGGCTGGAAAGCGTTATGCTCAGGAAGGTTATTTTGACGGCACAACGTATGATGCTAATTCTCTTTTTTTAAGTGTCGAAAAGAAATGGAACGACCAACATTCGATTAATATTACCGGATTTTATACGCCAAACGAACGTGGCAAAAATTCGCCTAACACTGCCGAAGTTACTCATTTAACCAGTGAAACTTATAATTCCTATTGGGGTTACCAAAATGGGAAAATCAGAAATTCCAGAGTTAAAACGGTTGAAGAACCCCTTATCATGCTGAATCATTATTTTAAAATAAACGATCACAGTAATTTGAATTCGGGATTGATGTATCAATTTGGAAAAATAGGCAACAGCAATATTGACTATCAAAATGCCAATAGTCCTGATCCCACTTATTTTAGAAAATTGCCTAGTTATTACAGTTCGATGTATGCTGCCGATAACGGAGAATTCTCAGGTGATTTTACTCCTGATTATGCTAATGCCGAGAAAAACAGAATTGCTTTTTTAGCAAATCCTCAAATCGATTGGGAAGCGATGTACCGTGCTAATCAAAATCCAGTTGTCGATGCTAATTCTAATATCATAGGTTATGAAGGGGCCCAAAGTCATTATGTGTTGTACGAAGACCGAAATGATGATAAAACTATTGCAGTGAATTCTAATTTTAATTCGCAACTCTGTGAAAATCTAATTGTTAATGCTGGTATTGCATATCGCAATCTGCAATCGCATAATTATCAAAAATTACTGGATTTGTTAGGCGGTGCTTTTTTTGAAGATATCGATGGTTTTTACAGAGGAACTCAGGCGCAATCGGATTTGAATAATCCCAATCGTCAGGTAAAAACAGGCGATTCTTATGGTTACAATTATAAGCTTTCGGCTCAGGTTTTGGAGGCGTTTACACAGTTTAAGTTTTCCTATGATAAAATTGATTTTTATCTGGCGCAGTCTTTTTCTAAAACCAATTATCAGCGAAACGGCTTGTATAAAGACGGAATTTATCCGACGATTTCTTTTGGCGAAAGCCCAAAACTGAATTTTGAGAATTTCGGTTTCAAAGGCGGAATGCTGTTTAAAATTTCTGGTAAACAATCGTTGTATTTTAATGCGGCTCATTTGACTAAGGCGCCTAATTTGAGAAACAGTTTTGCTAATGCACGATTGAATAATACCATAGTTAACGACCTGGAAAGTGAAACACTCAACAGTCTTGATGCAACTTATATTTTTAGAACTCCAAAACTGAAAACCAGAGTAACCGCCTATTATTCGACAATAAAAGCTGCTACAAAAATTAGCTTTTTTTACGCCGAAGGAATTTTTGACAATGAAGCAGGTTATACGAATACGAATGCTTTTGTTAGTCAGACGTTGACGCATCTAAACCGAAAAAATCTTGGAGCCGAATTGAGTTTGGAATACCAAATCAATCCTACTTTTAAAGCTACATTTTCGGCTGCTTACGGACGATTTACCTATGACAGCAATCCAAATGTGAGCATTAACAACGATGCGGTGGCTACAGTAGAAAATACTAATCCGTCCTATGATTTTGGTACCGCACTTTTAAAAAATTACAAACAGGCTGGAATGCCCCATCAGGCCTATAGTCTGGGTTTAGAATACCGCGATCCTAAGTATTGGTGGATTGGCTCGAATATCAATTATCTGACCGATAATTATATTGATGTTTCGCCTATATCCAGAACGAATAGGTTTTATACGAATCCTGCCAGCGGTTTTCCGTTTCCGGAAGCGACTGAAGAAAGAGCCACTGAGTTATTGAAACAGGAGAAATTCAATCCTGTTGTTTTACTCCATCTAATAGGTGGAAAATCTTGGCGTATCAGAGGAAAAAATATAGGGTTATTTGCGAGTATCAATAATTTGCTTGACAGTAAATACAAAACAGGAGGTTATGAACAAGCCCGAAATGCCAATTTCAGACAACTCAATCAGGATGTTTCCAGCGGAACACCTTCCTTTGGGAACAAATATTTTTATGGATACGGCAGGACTTATTTTGTGAATCTCTACTTCAGTTTCTAATTTAAAATTGTGGTTATTATGAAGAATTTTACTTTTCGATTTTTATTAATAATGTTGGTTTTGGGAGCTTGTGCCAATGATGCAACGGAAATTCCGAAGCTAAGTTGCAATCAGCCTGATTTTGAAGTGAACAAAAAAGTTAGTGATATTCAGCAAATAGCAACCGAAATTGTAGCTCAATATCCTTATGACGATGTGATAGAAGCTTATGTGGTTTCGAGTGATGAAAACGGGAATTTTTTTAAGACGATTTCGTTTCAAACTTTGGCAACAGCTACAACTCCTTCCATAGGGTTTAGTGTTCCGGTTGATGCGACTAATTTGTATGTTGATTATCGGATAGGAAATAAGGTGTATGTAAAATTAAAAGATCAGTATACTGATTTGTATTATGGAGGTTTGCGAATAGGAAGCTTGTATGTGAGTCCGTACAATCAGGGAGGTGTGGGACGACTTTCGCAAAATGATTATAAAAAGGTATTGAACGCTTCCTGTACTAATGTAAAAGAGGAGCAATTGGTTCGTTCGATTGGTTTAGGCGAAATCAATGATAGTCAATTGAATACTTTAATAGAATTGAATGATGTACAATTTACCGAGCCAGCTATCGGGCGACATTATTATGAGGAAACGAATGATGTGGGTGGTGCGACTAATTGGAATTTGGTAGATAAAAATGGTAATCAACTTATTTTCAGAACCAGTAGTTTTGCCGATTTTTCAAAAAGTATGGTGCCCAACGGAAGCGGAAAAGTGCGAGGCGTTTTGACCAAATATGCCACCGATTATCAGTTAGTTGCGAGAAGAGAAACTGATGTTCAAATGTCTGGAAAACGAAATATTCCTTTTTTTGTGGAAGATTTTCAATCGGTATCAGATGGGACCAATTTAAGTTTGCCGGGTTGGAGTAATATTATAGAAGCCGGAGCCATTGTTTGGAAAGGCGGAGTTTCCTCCACGAATGGCTATGCCGAATTTGCGATTACGGGAACTAAGGTAGTCTCGAATATTGTTTGGTTAATTTCGCCAAAAATTGATATGGATTTGCATACTAATGAAAGCCTTTCGTTTAGAACTGCCCAACATAATCTGGATGTAGATTCTTCCTTAAATACACTTGAAGTTTATATTTCTACTAATTTTGATGGATTGCATTATGCTACTGCAAATTGGACTAAAATTGCTGCAAGAATACCAAATCAAAGTTCGCCCTGGAATGAATTTATAGGTTCGGGAGCGATTGATTTGTCAGGCTATACCGGTAAAATCAATGTTGCATTCAAATACATTGGTTCTGGAAAAGACACTGCTTTAGATGGTGCTTTTATGGTAGATGATGTGCAGGTTTATGGGGATTAGTTTAGAGTATATTTTTTTTGAAGATAAGGTTTTAATTGATCATAAGGAATCAAGGCCCAATCCAAAAAATTACAGAGGGTAGATTGCGAAAAACTCAGCAAAATCCCTTTTTTTGTTAATGCAAAATTAGGAATAGCCCAAGTATCTTCTTTATTCAAATTGCAATCACTGCTTTGCATTTGTTGAGGATAAAGCTGACTTAAAATTGAAAATATTTTGGGAGCAAAAATTTTCTTTCGATATTGATAAGTGCCATAAACATCATTTTTTTTCGGTTTAGGGTTCGTACCGTCAAACCACAGTAAACTTTCTAAGTCAATCTGTTGACCACTATGTAGATCTAAGGTGAAGAATTGCTGACTCTTTAAGGGATCTTGTGTTTTGAAAATGGTATTAAATACAATCCTGAAACTGATTAAGCTTTCATTGGCACACAACACATCAGTGTGAATGGTTGAGCTTTGTACATTGGGGTTAAAGTGGTAATAGTTATGGATATAAGAAAGTTGTAAAACCTCTAGAGCAGTATTGATACTGTCCAAATTGATTTTATTGTTTTCGCTCTGTAATCTAAAAAGGCTAATACCTGATTCTTTTTCTGTATACCAATCAAAAACGAGATGTTTAGCTATTTTTTCTGTTTTTGTTTTTTCTAATTCAACGATAGCAATTTTGTTGGCATCATAAGGATCTAGTGCTTTATTTTGGGAATAATTGTAATATTTTAAATCCGGATTAACCGTTAATGGATAGAGGATGAGATTAATTTTTTTATTGGAACCTTCACGCCAATAACCTTTCCAGCTGCCATCGGTTTCTTCTCTAATAACCAAGTTTCGTTCTGTTGTTTCTTGGTCTATAGTTGTGTATTGCCATGCATTTCCTACCAAGTTTCCTTCGAGATAATGGTCTTTTTTATCCTCTTCAAAATAATAATTTAGGTAACGAACGGTGGATTCGTCGTAACATTTGATTTTGATGATGATGGTTCTCTCTGCCACTTTTCCCTTCAGGAAAATGTATTTATCAATATGGGCTGATAGCTCTCCCGATTTCGTAAATGAGGAGCTAAAAAACACAGTTATAAATACCAAAAAGAGCAATTTGTTTTTCATTATTATCTAAAAAAAGGGCGGCTCGTTATCCCATGAAACGAGCCGACTTGTTTATTTGCAGTGTAAGAACAGGCTCAAACAAAAATAGTCTAATTATCTTATTCTTTTAAATTTGGATCTTATTTTTAGTTTGCGTCAGCCAATAGCACTTACTTTTATTGATAGGTATAGGTCACAATAGAACTAGAATAGGAACCGTATTTATCAATTGTGTTCACCTTAATTTGATAAGTCGAATTCAAAACAGCAACAAAATCAGCAATTGAAGTGACTGTTTGATTGGTCAGGGTTTGTATGACTACATTGTCTTTTTTGATTTCGATATCGTACTTTAATTCGCTGGTTGCAGCATCTTCGTCTTTACCAACCCAAGATAAAGATGCCATACTGTTTGAACTGTTGACACTAAAGTTGATAACCGCTGCATAAGGTACATAATTTCCAATTGGGTTTCCAGGTGTAGTAAAAGAATAAGTAGCACTGGATTTTTCGCCATCATTGTTCTTGGCGGTAACGGTCCAAGAATAAGTTTTTCCTTTGTCCAAAACTACTTTCAAGCTGTTGGTTGTTACAGTTTGATTGGCTACAACCGTTCCGGCTTGAGTTACTACTATTGTGTAAGAAGTGGCATAAGCAGCCGAAGCCCAGCTAAAGCTGATTTCGGCTTTAGCTGTGTTATTTGTAACGGCTGTATAACTGCTGCAAGGTTCACCATTTGCTGGTAGCGATAAGGATGGAGTTGCCGGTAAATTTACTGGCGGAGTATCGCTTCCACCTCCACCTCCACCGCAGGAAACCAAAAGTCCTAATCCGATCAAAAGGAAAGTTGTTTTTATATGTATAATTTTCATAATTCTTAAATTTAGTATTGCTTAAAATTAAGTTGTTATTTCAAAATAACTTTAAATGTTTCAACCGTTGTCCCCTGTGTGATTTTTATCAAATACAATCCAGTGGCATAACCCCTTAAATTAATACTGTTGGTTTTTTCAGCATTGGCTTCCTGTAATAAAGCACCATTATTTGAGTACACTTGAATTAATCCTTTGCTCACTCCTTGGATATAAACGATATCAGAGGTTGGATTTGGCTGAATGGTGATTGATGGACTCATCGCAAAAATATCCTGAACAGCGCCCTGACATTCACTATCGGTTGCAATTACAACGGTATTATTAGCCTGAAGTAAACTACCATCAATTTGAATGCTAGCACTATCAGTTGTACCTGTGATATAGGTGTTGGATACTCCGTTAACCGTTACCGTGTATTCATTACTTCCTGAAACAGTGTAACTAACAGTTTTGTCTGTCGTGTCTCTTTTTGCAGAAATGGTTGAAAGTTCTTTGACAACAACATTATAGGACTCTTGGAAACTAATGGAAGGAATGGCAATAGTAACCAAGTAGGTTCCAGCAGCAAAATCGGATCTCTCCCAATTTATGGTTGAAGTAATAGTTTGATTTGTTAAAGCTATATTTATACCATTTCCTGTAATAGTAAGGTTATAGGTGTAATTGTTTAAATCGGAACCAATAATAATCTTTCCATTGGCTTTGCCTGGACAAGTTGGTGTTTCAACATAAACTTTCATTTTTGGAGTAGTATGTTTGAAAGTCACCGTGCTACTTGCAGTAGAAACTTGTGTTCCTGCATTTCCAGCTAGATCTGCAAAATTGATCGTAAAAGGAATAACCCCTTCTGCATCTGCAGCAACCATTGTATAGGTAGCTTTGTAATTGTTGCCAGAAATATTGGTAGCGCTTACAGCGTGTCCAGCTATTGTAATTGTTGGCAAACTGATTGCTTCAGAAGCAGTAAAGTTTAAGGTAACTACATCTCCTTCTTTGGCTATTTTAGTATTAGTATTATTGGAAACAAAAGTCACCATAGACAATGTTGGTAGTGTACGATCAAAAGTTACCGTTTTAGTATCTGTAGTTGTAGATACTGTTGTTCCTATGTTTCCTGCCAAATCTTTAAATTGAATGGCAAATGGAACAATACCTTCTGAATCTGAGCTAGTCATGGTGTAGGAAGTACTGTAATTATTTCCACTTGTGTTAGAAGCTGTTATGGTATGACCCGCTGTGCTTACACTTGTAACAGAAATACTTTCAGAAGCAGTAAAGTTCAATGTTACCACATTAGCAGTTTTGGCTAAGGTTGTAGTCGCATTATTGGATACTATTGTAACAGTTGAAAGTGTTGGATTTGTTTTATCAAAAATTACTGTTTTGCCATCAGTAGAAGCAGAAACAGTAGGCATTGCATCTCCGGCAGCATCTTTAAAAGTAATCGAAAACGGAATTACTCCCTCGCTGTCTGTACTTGTCATTGTGAAAGTAGCAATATAGCTGTTTCCACTCACATTTGTTGCAGTTACACTATGTCCGGCAATGGAAACAATAACATTGGATATTGTAGTTGAAGCTGTAAAATTTAAGGTAACGATATCTCCTGTTTTTGCCACAGTAGGAGTTGTGTTGTTTGATGCAATAGTAACAGTTGTAAGACTAGTAATATTTTTGGTAAAGTTAATTGTACTAGCGGCAGTTGTTACCTGAGCAGCTGTATTTCCAGCCAAGTCAGCAACATCAATCGTAAATGGAATGGTGCCTTCTGTATCAGAAGTTGTCATTGTATAGGCAGCGCTATAATTGTTTCCTGAAGTATTAGAAGTTGTTACACTATGACCTGCGATAGTTACTGTTGGACTGCTAATAGCTTCTGAGGCTGTAAAATTAATTGTTACAATACTTCCTGTTTTTGCAACGGCATTGTTGGCGTTATTTGAGGTAAATGTTACTGCAGACAAAGTAGGAGCTGTTCTGTCAAAAGTTACTGTTTTAGCATCAGTTGTTGTGCTTACAGCTGTTCCTGCATTTCCAACTACATCTGAAAATTGGATATTGAATGGAATAATTCCTTCACTATCTGTATTTGTTAATACATAAGTCGCAGTGTAATTATTTCCGCTTGCATTAGTAGCAGTTACATTATGTCCGGCAATAGTTACTACTGGAGCACTTATTGCTTCAGAGGCTGTAAAGTTTAAAGTCACAGTATTTCCAGTTTTGGCCAATGCGCTAGTCGTATTGTTAGATGTTATAGTAACTGTACTCAAAGTAGGTAATGTGTTGTCTATGGTGTAAATTTCACCGGAGGTAAAACCACTTTTGATTGCATTACTCGAATCGTCACTAATTCCGGTACCACTAGTATTTAAATCCAAACGTAAAGTTCCATTTCCGCTTATGTTATTAACCGTCACATCATAAGAAGAAGATGTAATTGTTGTTACCAATGCAATTGTTCCGGTAGCGTTGCCTGTAGCTGTGATACTAAAGTCACTGCTATCTATCCCGTTTACATTTGCTGAAAAGGTAACATTGTAAGTGACGGATGAAGCATTAGTTGATGCCGCTGAAGGTGTTTTTCTTAAAATTGATGTTACCCCGGTAGTTGAATGACCTGCGATTGAAATTTTTGCTGTTGGTATATTATTTACGTCCATATCGTAACCAATGTAATAGCTAGGATAGGGAGGTTGGTTATATGCCGAATTTTGCCAAGCGATAGCAGTACGGTATTGCGGATCATGCATTAAGGTTGGAATTCGGTAATCTGTTGGTGTGTCTGTAGTGAAAATCACCAATTCAGTATTATCCGATTTACGCATAATTAACTCTTCTCTCCAATCACCCAAAATATCAGCTTGCAAGCAAGGATTGCTTTTGGTACTGTTGTTAGTTGAAACTGGATAATCATTGTAAATAGTATACAAACGACCAGCACTTTTACTACTAGGATTCCATTTGTCTATGTAACTTCTATCAAATAATTCACGTCCTAAATCACCATCCCACCAGATTCCAAAGTTGTATGATGGTCTGTTAGTACTTATAAGGTTTCCTTTTGCATCATAAGTACCATCACCTGAAGAACCCCACATTTCGTATCCTTTAAAATAAGGATCTAAATCGGCGGCCATTGAACGACCTACGTCACCTGTAGTGGCAATCCCCCAATTAGTTCTTCCTGTTTTAGCTTCATATTGTCTTAGTCCCATTCCGTCATAAGAACCCGGTGCTTCTAGGTTAATCCAGATTTCCTGTCCAGGTTTGTCTAAATCCATATCAGTCATATGAAGTGCATCTCCATGTCCCAACCCGTAAGTCCAAAGCGGTTTTCCATCATCATTTATGGCACTTGAGCCATTAATCACTTCGTCTTTACCATCACCATCCACATCTCCAATGGTCATTTGGTGATTTCCTTGTCCGGAATAGGAATTGTATTCCGGATGATTTGGGTCTTTACTGTCAAATTTCCATAACATTGTTAATTGTCCGTTTCGCCAGTTGTAAGCCGCACGAACTAATCTATTGTAATAACCACGAGCTACAATTAAGCTCGGTCTGGCACCATCAAGATAGGCAACAGCCGACACAAAACGATCCTGACGGTTTCCGTAACTGTCTCCCCAGTCTGATACATTGTCACGGGAAGGCTGGTATGTCGTTGATGCCATAGCAGCACCGGTTAATCCGTTGAAAACCGTTAAGAATTCAGGTCCAGATTGTACCCATCCTGAAGTATTGCGATAATCAACGGAAGCGTTACCAATTACATTTCCTTGTCCATCAACAGTTCCATCGGCCGTTTTTAAAATTATTTCTGCTTTTCCGTCACCATCAAAGTCATAGACCATAAACTGATTGTAATGAGGTCCGGCATTTACGTTGATGCCAAGGTCGATACGCCATAATCTCGTCCCATCAAGTTTGTAGCAATCAAATATTTGTTTTCCACTATAGCCGCCGGCATTGTCATTGACAATAGTTGGATCCCATTTTAGGATAATCTCATAAGTACCATCACCATCAACATCACCTACCGAGGCATCATTGGCGGTATAAGTATACGTTTGTCCGTCTGGTAGAGTACCACCTGTAGGAATTTGTAAAGGAATATATAATTTGTTGTGATGACCACTAGTATTAAAAGTGTTCAATGCCCATACGTTTACAGGGATTGTTTGTTCGCTTTCTACTCCGTTTAAAATGGTTGTAATGCTGTAATTATTATTCGATGTACTAGTGATATCTGTATAATTGGTTGAAGTTGTAATTGGGGAGCCATTTACCTTTACTCCATTTCGATACACATTAAATGCTATGCCCGAAGGATCATCTCCTAAGAAACGCCAACTTAAAAACACTGAGCTAGAAGATTTTTGGATAGCTACAAGACCTCTTGTTAAGTATTCCATCTGTTTTGGAGTACTAACAACTGCATCTGGGATTTGCAAAGTACTTATCCTTACCGTATTTCCATAGGAGGCAACTCCGCCATTAACTGCATAAGCTCTGGCATAATAGAAAGTTCCGGGAGTTAATCCTGATAGTGTCACACTATAATTGCCTAAACCAGCATTAGCATCAACCACTTTTCCATCATTAATTGTTGGACTGGAATTACTATTGCTGTAAACTACACCTCTTTCGGTTACTGCTACTCCTCCATCTGAAGTGATATTACCTCCTGAAACAACAGAGGTAGTCGTTATAGTATTAGGGTTGTTAGTTGTAAGTTCTGCTGGTGGCGGTGGCGGAACATACAACCTAACAATAGGTGTTGTAATGCTGTTAGAATTTGATTTCGTATAAATTACATAAGGATAAGGAGCATTACCTATTGCGATAGCTGGCGATCCTGTAGGTTCGTCAACACCTCTGGTTACATTTGGGTCTTTTAACTCTGTCCATGTAGTACTACCGGCTGCCAGAAACCGAACTCTGGTTGGATAAACGGTTGTTGATGAGGTGTAATCAATAAATGAACAATAGAGATTTCCTAAGGAGTCATTTATCAAACTAATATTTGGGGAATCTCTAGATGCAAGTGTTGCTGCAGTTCCCCAGGTATCT
Source organism: Flavobacterium flavipallidum (assembly GCF_038289905.1). Taxonomy (NCBI): domain Bacteria; kingdom Pseudomonadati; phylum Bacteroidota; class Flavobacteriia; order Flavobacteriales; family Flavobacteriaceae; genus Flavobacterium; species Flavobacterium flavipallidum. The sequence continues at coordinate 27,545 of NZ_JBBYHU010000012.1, forward strand.
GTAGATTTATCATACAAAATAACTGTTGCTCTATTTGTATTAGCAGTATTAAAATAGGCGATTGCAATATTGTTATTGTCTTTGATTGCGATGTTAGTATGTCGGATACCAGATGTAACGGGATTATTGTTTATTAATGTCCAGTTATTTCCATTAAAATTATATAATGCCATAACTCCGGTTGTTGAATTATAAGCTGATAATTTACAATATACCATCCACAGTTTGTCGGTAGCGTCAATAGCTAATCCAGGTGCGGCTGCATAATCAGTAGACACAGCACCTGTACCTACAGTTACCCAAGAAGTTCCATTATATTTTTTTACTGTAGGAGCCATCCCCGTACTACCACTACCTTCAAGATAGGCTATATAGGGTGTGTTGAAAGAATCAAATGCTAAAGAACAACGGGCAGTTGAACTGTATTGGCCTACCGAACTCATTCCATTTGCATTTCCTGAGGAAATATAAAGTGAATTAGGGTCATCAGGGTTTATGGTTCCCCAGGTTTCGGTAGCATAATCTAATTTTTTTAGCGCCAATTTAGAACCTGATGAAAGGTCTATATATGTTACATATAAATCACCAATAGCATCTGTGTAAATTTTTGTATAAGAAGCACTTGAGTTTAGTTCTGAACCTACTTGAATCCAAGTACCGTCTGATAATCGTTTTTTTACTTTTGGTACTCCACTTTCTGTAAATACGACATAAGGTGTAAAGGTAGTCCCGTTTTTTATTACAGCAATGCTGGTATTGGAAGATGCTACTGCTGAAATTTGTTCTTCATTTCCTAAAATACTCCATTGTTGGGCATTGATTGAAATGCAAATGAAGAAAAAACATATCATCAAGCTGACTTTAAGGTGCAGCCAATGACAAGAAAAAGTAGTTTTTCTGTTCATAAATGGTTTTGGTTAAATTGGTTAATAGTCGGGGTAAATTTAATTAGGTAGGTGTAAATCAGTATCCTGTGGTATCTTGTGGTGTCCTGAAATAAAAACAGGTTAGTTGGGTTTATGTAGGAAAATAACCATTTTGAAAATCTAACTATTATGGTTTTAAAAGTAGTATTTTTTAAGAATGGTCCATGTTTAATGGGGTTGAAACTTAAATTTGAATTTTATTTGAAAAACATAATTTATAAAAAGAAAACTTGATTTTACTATATTTGGCTTTTAAAAAATAATTTAATTATGAAACATTTATTATCGGCATTATTGATTATGACCCTTTTTATTTCTTGTAAAAAAGAGAATGGTGAAACTAGCGAAAGTAAGAGTGTAGCTCCAAGTGAAATTCCTTACATCGCTAAAAATGAAAAAGAAATTGAAGACTATGTTGCTAAAAAAGGATTAAAAGGAACTAAAACAGAGTCAGGATTATATTATGTAATCAATAATCCGGGAACAGGAAAGCAAGCTACTCCGGCTTCTAATGTGACTGTTGCTTACAAAGGATACTTTATGGATGGAAAAGTTTTTGATCAAAGTGACGAAAAAGGAATTTCTTTTGGTTTAGGTCAGGTTGTAAAAGGATGGACTGAAGGGATTTCATATTTAAAAGAAGGCGGAAGTGCTATTTTAGTTATTCCGGCTAAACTTGGATACGGAGGAAGTGATTATGGAAGTATTCCTGGTGGTTCAGTGTTGATTTTTGAAGTAAAATTAATTTCTGTTAATTAAATCTTTTCTAAAAAGATTTATAAAGAAAACGACTCCTGTTCTTTAATGATTTTTAAGAAATTATAAAGCACATTTCTATTTAGCAAATGATTAAATTTGCAGCTTATTAGATATTATGTTAGAAAAAGAAGTAATCAATTTTGAAAAATCAGTCATTGTAGGTATTGTAACTCAAAACCAGAGTGAAGAGAAACTCAATGAGTATCTTGATGAATTGGAGTTTTTGACTTTTACAGCAGGCGGACAGGTGGTGAAGCGTTTTTCGCAAAAAATGGACAAACCCAATCCGAAGACCTTTTTAGGTTCAGGAAAAATTGAGGAGATTCATTATTATGTAAAAGAAAATGGAATTTCCACCATTATTTTTGACGACGAATTAACGCCATCGCAACAAAAGAATATTTCCAAAATTATCGATTGTAAAATTTTGGACAGAACCAATTTGATTTTGGACATTTTTGCGCAAAGAGCCGAAACGTCTTATGCTCGTACTCAGGTTGAACTGGCACAATGCCAATATTTATTGCCACGACTTTCCGGATTATGGACGCACTTAGAACGTCAAAAAGGAGGTATCGGGATGCGTGGTCCGGGGGAAACGGAGATTGAAACCGACCGTCGTATTGTACGTGACCGAATCTCATTGTTGAAAGATAAAATCAAAACTATCGACAAGCAAATGGGCGTGCAACGCAGTAATCGTGGCGCTATGGTTCGTGTGGCTTTAGTGGGTTATACCAATGTAGGAAAATCGACTTTGATGAATGCTATTGGGAAAAGCGATGTTTTTGTCGAAAACAAATTGTTTGCTACCTTGGATACTACGGTTCGAAAAGTGGTAATCAAGAATTTACCATTTTTGCTTTCTGATACCGTTGGATTCATTCGTAAGTTGCCTACGCAATTAGTAGAATCTTTCAAAAGTACGCTGGATGAGGTTCGTGAAGCCGATTTGTTATTGCATGTAGTAGATATTTCGCATCCGGATTTTGAGGATCATATTGCTTCAGTAAATCAGATTTTAGTGGATATAAAAGCCAGTGATAAACCTACTTTGATGGTTTTCAATAAAATTGATGCTTACCGTCACCTGACAATCGATGAAGATGATTTAATGACCGAAAAAACCAAAAAACACTATACGCTTGAAGAGTGGAAATCGACCTGGATGAGTAGAGTTGGGGAACAAAATGCTTTGTTTATTTCGGCTACTAATAAGCAGAATTTTGAAGAATTCAGAGAAAGAGTGTACGAGGCTGTAAGGCAAATTCACATTACTCGTTTTCCATACAATAAATTCCTGTATCCGGATTATAAGGATGCTTTTGAAAAAGAAGACGAATAAGATAATATGAAGGATAAAAAAATCCCTTTTTAGATTTAAATCTAAAAAGGGATTTTTTTATGATATTCATGAAATTTAAAACCCATAATTAACTCCTAAGCCAAATATTTCTCTTACCTGAAAAGCTTTGATGGCATTGTCATCGTAGATGGTTTGCATGTTGATATTAGCTGAAAGGTATTTGTTGATTTTCATGACTACATTCATTTGGTAGTTAATATCCACATTTTGTGGGTCTTCTAAATAGTTGGAATACAAATTCAGAATATTTTCAATGGAGACATTAGTTATAGGGCTAACTTTATAATAGGTCGAAATACTGGCACCCAATTCAAAACGGGAATTGTCACCTTGTAAAACTCCAAAAGAAGAACCTAAGTCAGTAAAATGTTTGTGAACTAAAATTAGTTTTCCTGCAGCAGGAGCAATATTGACACTTAAATTATTGTCTCTTTTGTATAAAATACCTGGGCCAAATTGGAAATAAGCCGGAGAGAAAAAATGAGAAATTTTCACATCATTTTTGTCTAGCCCTGTATCCATTTGTGATTTGAAATTGAAATACATGGAATAGTACCAATTTTTAATTGTAGAATTTTTTCCCCAAAGTGAATTCAATTCGATGCGGTCATCCGTTTTTGCGGTTCTTTCATTGCCTTTTATTTTACTCAATCCGTAAGCCAGAATAAACTTGTTATCCCAGACTACGTTTCCTTTTTTATAATTGAAGTCGTAGTTTAAATTAAAATTTCCAGCAACATTAGAAGTTCCGCCACCCAGCCATTGCTTGTTGTATGCTGATTGACTTAATAGTAGGGACATATTGCCTTTTTTTGTCCAAATTTTGGTAGTGTCTTTTATTGTTTCTTGGGCTTTTAGTGAAAAAATAAAAAATGTAAATACGAATAATTGAAGTAGGGTTTTCATATTTAAGGAAGTTTTGAATAGTAAATATAAAAAAAATGCTACTGGAAAAGTAGCATTTCATTCAATAAATATAAGTTTTAAACTTTTTTTGGTGCTTTGTATAAAGGTACTGCCGAACAGGCTTCGCCATACATAATGCTTCTGGCGTATGGTTGTAAATAATGAGCCACTAAAACATAAGCACGCATAGGTACTGGTTTTTTAGAGCAACCTTTGATAATTACCGATTTATTATCATAAACGGTGTAGTCCAGTTTAGATAATAATTCTTCATAAAGAGCCACATCGATATCCTGAATATTTCCATCTATAATTTTTTTTGCAAAAGGAGCTAATTGTATGGTAACTAAAATAGATGCCCATGCCGGAACGATAGCATCGGTACTGCAATGGATAGCAACATATTGATCCTGATATTGCGACCAATCATGATTTTTTAATTGTTCTCTAAAGTCTTTTTCTTTTAATAAAAATCCTTCCAGTAACCATTGCGAAATATCAATTTGCGTACGAATACCCTTTGGATAGTAATCTTCTAAGTCGAATACTTCCAAGGCACTATTAGCCACTTTGTTAATTATTTCTTCCATTTTTTCAGTGTTCAGTAATCAGTAATCAGTGTTCAGTTTTTTAGTGGTCAGTTACTAACTGCATACTAAAACCTGCACACTGCACACTTTTTTTTAAAGCATTCCTAATTCTAATTTAGCTTCTTCGCTCATTAAGTCTTTACTCCATGGTGGGTCAAAAGTGATTTCTACCTCGGCACCTTTTACACCAGCTATGGATTTAATTTTTTCTTCAACTTCTCTTGGTAAACTCTCAGCAACCGGACAGTTTGGAGAAGTAAGTGTCATCAAGATTTTTACTTCATAATCTGTATTTACCATTACGTCATAAATTAATCCTAATTCGTAAATATCTACAGGAATTTCCGGATCGTAAATGGTTTTTAATTTTTTTACAATCTCTTCTCCTAATTGGTTTGTATCTATTTCTTGTTCCATTTTTTTATTTGTTTTTGAACCATATAAGACATATAGGTTCATTAAAGTTTTTTATTATTCTTCCTCTAATCGTCTATAAAAATCACTTAGTAGTGTTTGTTGTCCTTCGTGAAAAATGTTCGTTACATTAAAATTAATTAATAAACCCATCGGTGCTTCTAAAAGATTCATATAAGTTATCAATTGTGCTTTATGTATTGGTGCTATTTTGTCAACTGCCTTAAGTTTTAAAACTAAACAATCATCGATAAATAAATCACACCTCAAATCGGATTCCAGTTCTAAACCTTTGTACTCAATAGGTATCGTTAATTCAGATTTAAAATTAATTCCCCGAAGAGATAGTTCTTTAATCATGCATTTGTGATAAATGCTTTCTAAAAGTCCAGGAACTAAATGTTTATGGACTTCAATTGCTGCACCATTTATTCTATAGACTAAATCTTTTAATTTTTTTCTTGTTACCATAAAGCATATATTATTTTGTAGCATTATAAAGATAGTATTAAACTTTCTTCAATGAACTTATATGGCTTATATGGTTACAAAAAATTAATTTTTCACATTAAATGCCAAAGCATACATTTTGATATTCTTAATCATCGAAACCAAGCCATTGGCTCTTGTAGGTGATAAATGTTCTTTTAATCCTATTTCGTCTATAAAATCCATGTTGGCATCAATGATGTCTTTTGGAGTCTGATTTGAAAACACACGAATTAAAATCGCAATGATTCCTTTGGTTAAGATCGCATCGCTATCGGCGGTGAAAATTATTTTATCGTCATTTTTTTCTCCTTGTAGCCAAACTTTAGATTGACAACCTTTAATTAGGTTTTCGTCTACTTTAAATTCTTCTTTGATTAACGGAAGATTTTTTCCTAATTCGATGATGTATTCATAACGCTGCATCCAGTCGTCAAACATCGAGAATTCGTCCACAATTTCTTCTTGTATGTCTTTAATTTTCATTGTTTTGTTTTGCAAATGAATTTATTTTAGTCACTATTTTTTTTATTCCATCAGGAGGAAAACCATGGTCAAAACTTTGTGATTCATAGTTTTTACCTTCGTAATTTATTTTCAAATTCGCTATTGCCGCACCATCGTAAAAACGTTTTTCAGTAGGAGATTTTAGATCTTTGATTTTATCTAAATCTACTTCTTTAAAAAGCCTTATGAGTTCTTTCCAGTCGACATCAGAAATTTTTGTTTGAGTTGGTTTTCCTTTTCTATCATTTTTTATGTTGGCATAATGATTTTCGATTATTATTTCCTGATGAAATCCTCTGGAGTTAGCGCTGTAAATCAATTGAGCGGCTTCAATTTTTCTTTGAGCATCTCCATCACAGCCTTTGCTCATAAAAAGTGTCAGGAATAATAATGATAGTATTTTCATGTCTAGGATAGCATTAATTGGGCCTTTTTAACAGCTTCAACTAAGGCGTCGATTTCTTCTTTTGTATTGTAAAAAGAAAATGAAGCTCTTATGGTTCCCGGAATTCCAAAGAAATTCATGATCGGTTGCGCACAGTGGTGACCTGTTCTTACTGCAATTCCTAATTTGTCAATAATAGTACCAATGTCATAAGGATGAATTCCTTCTATATTAAACGAAATTACCGATGTTTTATTCTTAGAATTTCCATAAATGCGTAAACCTTCAATTTCTGAAAGTTTTTCGGTAGCATAGGCTAACAATTCTAATTCTTGTTTTTGAATGTTTTCAAAACCGATCTCATTCATATAATCGATAGCTGTTCCTAAAACAATTCCTCCTGCAATGTGCGGTGTTCCGGCTTCAAATTTATGAGGTAATTCGGCATAGGTAGTTTTCTCAAATGAAACTTCCTTAATCATTTCACCACCGCCTTGATAAGGAGGCAACTTGTTTAACCAGGCTTCTTTTCCGTATAAAATTCCGGTTCCTGTAGGACCACACATTTTATGACCTGAAAATGCATAGAAATCACAATCCAATTCCTGAACATCCGGTTTTAAATGCGGAACTGATTGCGCTCCGTCAATCAGGATTGCAGCACCCACTTCGTGCGCTTTATCAATCATGTATTTGATAGGATTGATAGTTCCCAATGCATTAGAAATATGATTTACTGCAACGATTTTAGTTTTATCCGAAAGTAATTTGTCATATTCGGCCATAATCAATTCGCCGTTTTCATTCATAGGAATTACCTTTAAGGTAGCTCCGGTTTTTTCGCAAAGCATTTGCCAAGGCACAATATTACTATGATGTTCTAAATGCGAAACAATCACTTCGTCCCCTGGTTTTAAAATCGCAGCAAAACCAATGGCAACCAAATTAATCCCGAAAGTAGTTCCTGAAGTAAAAAGTACCTCATGAGCGTGTTTGGCATTAATGTGATTTTGTACTTTGCCACGGGCAATCTCGTAAGCATCAGTTGCTAATTGACTTAATGTGTGAACACCACGGTGAATATTAGCGTTTATTTCCTGATAATATTTTGAAATAGCATCAATAACTACCTGAGGTTTTTGAGAAGTGGCTCCGTTGTCGAAATATACTAAAGGTTTTCCGTTTACTTTTTGATTCAGAATCGGAAAATCGGCTCTTATTTTTTGAATGTCTAACATAACTTATTTAGAAAAAATCTATTTTACAAAAGTACTAAAACTAAAATTGTTTTTAACTGCAATTATTTGTTTTGATTGATTGTAGTATCAGTTTAATTTATGGAGAACTAACCACAGTTTTTTTGGTTTTGGAAAATAAAAATGAAAAGGGCACAATGTTCTATAAATAAACTTGTGCCCTTTGTGTTGATTTTGTTAATACCGGATTTAATTAGATATCAAATCCCAATTTAACGCCTAATTTATTTGCAATAATCTTAGTGATTCTTTGTTTTAATTCAGGGATTTTGATGTTTTCAATAACCGAATTAGAAAAGGCATACATCAATAAAGCTTTGGCTTCTTTTTTAGGAATACCTCTTTGTTGCATATAAAATAAAGCGGTATCGTCTAATTGTCCTACGGTACAACCATGAGAACATTTTACATCATCGGCAAAAATTTCCAATTGTGGTTTAGCATTGATGGTAGCTTTGTCGCTCAGGATAATGTTGTTGCTTTGTTGAAAAGCATTGGTTTTTTGAGCAATTTTATCTACAAATACTTTACCGTTGAAAACTCCGGTAGCACGATCGTTGTAAATTCCTTTGTAATCCTGGAAGCTCTCACAGTTTGGCTGCGCATGATTCACTAAAGTATAATGATCAACGTGTTGTTTTTCGCCAATAATGGTAATCCCGTTTAATGTGCTAGTTAATCTTTCTCCAAAATGATAGAAATTCAGATTGTTTCTGGTTAGGTTTCCACCAAAAGAGAAAGTGTGAACATACACGTGACTTTCTTTTTGTTGCGACACATAAGTGTTGTCAATTAAGTTGGCTTCAAGCTCGTCGTTTTGGATTTTATAATAATCCACAATAGCACGTTTTTGAGCAAAAATCTCCGTAACTGAATTGGTCAATACCGGATTTCCGCTTAAGCTTTGATGACGCTCAATAATTTGAACGTGTGAATTTTCACCCACAATAACCAAGTTTCTAGGCTGAACCATTAAAGCAGCTTCGTTACCTGTAGAGAAATACATGATTTCAATAGGTTTGTCGGCAACTTTGCTTTTTGGGATGTTGATGTAAGCACCTTCGCAGGCAAAAGCCGTGTTCAATGAAGTAAGACTATCTTCTTTGTTAGCGATTTTATTAAAATAGTTGTCAATAACCATTTTGTATTTTGGTTTTGTTAATGCCGAAGACATTAAGCAAACATCGATTCCGTCGTGAGTTGTTGAAGAAAGATGCGAACTGAAAATACCATCGATAAATACAACTTTGTAGGTATCAATTTCGTGCAGAAAGTATTTTTTTACTTCTTTAAATTCAATAGCGCTGTCTTTTTTAGGAAATACAGTAAAGTCATTCTTTAGAATGGCATTTAGCGAAGTGTATTTCCAGGCTTCCTCTTTTTTAGTTGGGAAACCTTTTTCTTCGAAGTTTTTTAAAGCGGATGTTCTTACCTCATGAAGCTCTGTTTGAACATCAATGCGTTCTTCAAAAGCCATGAAGGATGAGATTAATTTATCTTTTAATTCCATTTGTTTTTTAGTTATAAGTTATGAGTTGTGAGTTTTGTAAACTGCTAACTGTTAACTAATTTTATGCTTCTTGTTCTTGTTTAATCCAGTCGTATCCTTTTTCTTCTAATTCTAAGGCAAGACTAGCGTCACCGGATTTTACAATTCTTCCGTTGTGTAATACGTGAACAAAATCAGGAACGATATAATCTAATAATCTTTGATAGTGTGTAATTACAATGACAGCGTTTTTATCGCTTTTTAATTTGTTAACACCATTGGCAACAATTCTTAGAGCATCGATATCTAGTCCAGAATCAGTTTCGTCAAGAATAGCTAATTTTGGTTCTAACATGGCCATTTGGAAAATCTCGTTACGTTTTTTCTCACCACCTGAGAAACCTTCGTTAAGAGAACGAGATAAAAACTTACGGTCGATTTCTAATAATTCTGATTTTTCACGAATAACTTTCAACATTTCGTTAGCCGGCATTTCTTCCTGACCGTTAGCTTTACGTTTTTCGTTGATAGCTGTTTTCATGAAGTTAGTAACCGAAACTCCAGGGATTTCAACTGGATATTGAAAAGAAAGGAATACTCCTTTGTGTGCTCTTTCTTCAGGAGCTAATTCAGAAATATCTTCGTTGTCTAATAAGATCTCTCCTTCGGTTACTTCGTAGTTTTCGTTTCCTGCAATAATTGCCGAAAGTGTACTTTTTCCTGCTCCATTAGGTCCCATTATCGCATGAACTTCTCCTGCTTTTACTTCAAGGTTTATTCCTTTAAGAATTTCTTTGTCACCTACAGAGGCTTGTAAATTTTTTATACTTAACATTTTTCGAATGTGTTTTTTATACTTTGATTTATGATTATCCTACCGAACCTTCTAATGAGATTTCTAATAATTTTTGAGCTTCTACGGCAAATTCCATTGGTAACTTGTTCAATACTTCTTTACTGAAACCGTTTACGATTAATGCAATGGCTTTTTCAGTAGGAATACCACGTTGGTTACAATAGAAAACCTGATCTTCACCAATTTTAGAAGTCGTAGCTTCGTGTTCTATTTTAGCCGATGGACTTTTGCTTTCGATATAAGGGAAAGTGTGAGCTCCGCAATTGTTACCCATTAATAACGAGTCACATTGAGAAAAGTTTCGGGCATTGTCTGCTCTTGGAGAAATCTGTACTAATCCTCTGTAGCTGTTTTGTGATTTTCCTGCTGAAATACCTTTGGAAATGATAGTTGATTTAGTGTTTTTACCTAAATGAATCATTTTTGTTCCGGTATCAGCCTGTTGGAAATTATTAGTTACAGCAATCGAATAGAATTCACCTACTGAGTTGTCTCCTTTTAATACGCAAGAAGGGTATTTCCAGGTTACAGCAGAACCTGTTTCTACCTGAGTCCATGAAATTTTAGCGTTGGTTTCGCATAAACCTCTTTTGGTTACAAAGTTGAAAACACCACCTTTACCTTCTTTATTTCCAGGGAACCAGTTTTGAACTGTAGAATATTTAATTTCTGCATCGTCAAGAGCAATTAACTCTACAACCGCTGCGTGTAATTGATTTTCGTCACGACTTGGAGCAGTACAACCTTCCAGGTAAGAAACATAACTTCCTTCATCGGCAATAACTAAGGTTCTTTCAAACTGACCTGTTCCCGCCTGATTGATACGGAAATAAGTTGAAAGTTCCATTGGGCAACGTACTCCTTTTGGAATATAACAGAAAGATCCGTCAGAGAAAACAGCCGAGTTTAAAGCCGCATAAAAATTGTCTTTTTGCGGAACTACAGTTCCCAAATATTTACGAACTAATTCAGGGTGTTCTTTAATAGCCTCAGAAATACTCATAAAGATAATTCCTTTTTCGGCTAATGTTTTTTGAAAAGTAGTAGCAACAGAAACAGAATCTACAACGATGTCCATCGCTATATTGTTCATCTTTTTTTGCTCATCAAGAGAGATTCCTAATTTTTTGTACATCTCTAAAAGTTCAGGATCCACATCGTCCAGCGTTTTGTTTGGATCTACTTTTTTGGGAGCCGAATAATAAGAAATGGCTTGGAAATCTGGTTTAGTATATTTTACGTTAGCCCATTCAGGTTCTGTCATTTCTTCCCATGCTCTGAAAGACTCAATACGCCAGTCAGTCATCCATTGCGGTTCTCCTTTTTTTTGTGAAATGGCACGAACAATGTCTTCATTTAACCCAATAGGAAAAGTTTCCGATTCCAGATTGGTATAAAATCCGTATTCGTATTCTTTGTTTTCGAGTTCGATTTTTAAATCGTCTTCTGTATATTTACTCATCTTGTTTATTTAAAGATTGAAAAATTTAAAGATTAAAAGTTCTTTAAATAGTTTTTAATCATTTATTAGATTCTAAAAATTTTAGAATTTATTTCACTTTTATGGAGTTTGTAAATTCTTAAAATTAGGTTTGTTTTTTTCAGGATTTAAAGAGAAAAACTTTCTCCGCATCCGCAAGTTCTGGTGGCATTTGGGTTATTGAAAACAAATCCTTTTCCGTTTAATCCTCCCGAATATTCTAAAATAGTTCCGGCTAAGTATAGGAATGATTTTTTTTCAACAGCAATAGTAATGTCATTATCTATGAAAATCTTATCATCTTCACCTTTGTTTTTGTCGAACTTTAAATCATAAGATAAGCCCGAGCAGCCACCACTTTTAACGCCTACTCTTACATAATCTGTGGCGGCATCAAAACCATCATCTTTCATCAAAGAGATGATTTTTTTTCTGGCAGTATCTGAAACCTGTATCATTGTATGTAGATTTTGTCTAAATTAATTGCAAAGATAAGGCATAAAAAACGTATTCCGCAATAGATAACATTTTTATAACTAATATAGAAATAGATATTATTTATTTCTATTCTTATTTAGAATGAATATATTTAATTTTTTGCTTTGTAATTGAAAATCAATAGCTAAAGTCCTAAAATGATAGTTTTGGTTTTGAAGGCTTTCACGGCTAAAATTTTAAACAACTCAATAGAATTTCATAACTTGCAAAATGCGTTTATGTAGAATTTTTAATCGAATAAAATGAAATTATATCCTATTGAAACAGGAAATTTTAAACTGGATGGAGGTGCTATGTTTGGAGTAGTTCCAAAAACTATTTGGAACAAAACGAATCCAGCCGATGCTAACAATTTAATTGATATTGCTGCCCGGAGTTTGTTAATTGAGGATGGGAACCGATTGATTTTGATTGATACTGGAATGGGAAATAAGCAATCGGAGAAGTTTTTTGGGTATTATTCACTTTGGGGAACGCATTCTATGGATGCATCATTGGCTAAATACGGTTTTCATCGCGATGATATTACCGATGTTTTTTTGACTCATCTTCATTTTGATCACTGTGGTGGCGCGATTCAATGGAATAAGGACAGAACAGGATTTGAACCTGCGTTTAAAAACGCCAAATTTTGGGCCAATGAAAATCATTGGCGATGGGCTACTGAACCTAATTCCCGAGAAAAAGCTTCTTTTTTGTCTGAAAACATTTTACCGATGCAAGAAAGTGGTCATCTACATTTTATAAAAAGAAACGAAGATGATTTTGTGGAAAGATCCGAGTTGGATTTTGGGATTTTCTTTGTCGATGGACATACCGAAAAACAGATGATTCCGCATATTCAATACCAAGGGAAAACCATTGTTTTTTGTGCTGATTTGTTGCCTACTGTAGGACACATTCCTATTCCTTATGTAATGGGCTATGATACCAGACCGCTATTGACCATGGATGAAAAAACAAAATTCATGAACGCCGCTGCCGATAATAACTACTATTTGTTTTTAGAGCATGATGCACACAACGAGATTATCACCGTGAAACATACCGAAAAAGGTGTGCGACTTAAGGAAGTCTTTAGTTGTTCAGAAATTTTATAGAGTAGAATATTTGTGCCAAAAAACAACCCATTTTGAATTTTCCAAAATGGGTTGTTTTTTTATGAAATCTATAGTTTTAAAGAATGCTCAGTTGGTTTTGAATTTCCAAATTTGACCTGTTGTTTCTCCTCCTTTATTGTCTTTAACGACTACTTTCCAATAATATTCTTTCGCGGAATTTAAGTTTACATCAAAGGTAGTGGTAGTGAGATTTTCAGCTACTTTTTGTGTGGGAGTAGTTGTAATTCCAAAATAGACATCATAAACAAGAACATCAGTTGCATCAACATCAGTTGCTGTCCAACTCAATTTTGTAGTAGCAGTATTTAAAACTGAATTGGAAGCGGGAAACACTAATTCAGGTAAAAATGGCAAGTGATTAGTAACCGCTTCGCCAGCAGTATAGAATTTATAGGTAGTCGAAAAACTACTTAAAGAATTTTGACTGTCAGTAGCTTTTATTCTCCAGTAGTAAGCTGTGTTTTTTTCGAGTTGGATGGTTTGTAAATCGGAAACTGTAGTAACGGTTTTTACAATTTGAGCAAATTGATTGTCTTTGGCAATTTGAATTTGGTAGCTGGTTGTACTGTTTGTTTCAGTGGCAAAGTCCCATTCAAAATCAACAGCATTATCAAGACATAATTCATTATTTGCCGGAGCTACTAAGGTGGGTGCAATTGGAGCGGTTTGGTTGGTTTCATCTCCACCACTGCAAGAAATTGACAGAATACCTATGATGTTGTAAAATATAAATTTCTTCATTTTTATTTTTTTATGATTTTTAAGTATTTCGGTGTTTTCAAATATATTTTTACATAGTAAATGCCTACAGGTTGATTTTCAATGTTGAATTTGATTTGACCATTTGTTACACTTTTTGTTTCCGAAGAAATAATTTTGGAATCGGTGGTATATAAATCAACATTGATATTTTTAAGTGAAACAGGAACTTCAATGGTAAATTCTCCTTTGGTTGGGTTTGGGTGTGCTACAATTGAGGCTTGGGCATCTGCAATTTCTTTCAGATAAATTCCCTCACAGGCTTTAGCTGTTTTTACTTCTAAGAAATCACCATCGGCCACTGCAACCGAAAAAGTATCCGAACTCGTTTCAAATTGTTCTTTACCATTAACAAAAACAGTGTAAGGAGCTGTTCCTTCCGTTATTTCTACCGAGGCTAATCGCGAAGAAACAGTTGATTTTCCTGTAATTGTTGCTGCTTTAGGAATCGTTACGGAGAAATTTTGTTCAAAATATTGTCCCGGAATTGTAATTCGGATGGTGTAAGTTGCCGGAGCCAAATTAGCAACTGTCAAAGAATTATTAGTCAAAGTATAATCGGTTCCGTTGATATTGGCAACATAATTATAATTGGCTTTAGCGGTAATATTGATAGCTCCGTTATTTTCATTCAAACAAGTTTCTCCTTTGGATTCAATGGTGAAGTTGTTTGATGCTAAAGTAAGTGGAGCATTGCAGTCTTCAGCATATTGAGTTTTTGAATCTTTACCAGTTGACCAATTGGTGTCAGCATATAAAACATTGTCTACTTGGATGCAATATAATGAAGCATTGTTTTTAAAATTGATTGTAACTAAATTGGTGTTGAAACCATTTTTTAGATTTAAACTTTGTAAATCGTTGTTAGAACAATTGATAAAAGTGAGAAGCTTATTTTTAGACAAGTCAAGACTTACAATCTGATTGTTTGAACAACTTAGTTTTTTTAATTGCAAATTATTAGTCAAGTCTAATTTTACAAATCCGGTAATTGTATTGTTTTTTGCAGTGATTGTTTTATTTGTAACAACAGTAGGGCCGTCAATATAAAGTTCTTCAAGTAGGGTGTTTTTTGAAACATCTAATGCACTTAATGGATTGTTTGAGCAGTCTAAATATTTCAAAAGTGTATTGTTGGTTAAGTTTAGAGAAGTTATGGAGTTTCCGCTACAGATTAACTTTTCTAAATTCACAAAGTATTCAATACCTGATAAATCACTGATTCCTGAATTGGAAAGATCAAGAATGGTTGTGTTTAAAATTGTAGCAGATAAAACGGAGCCGTTTTTTCCATCTTTATCAATTCCTAATGCAATTAATTTATCCTCAAATTCACTGCTTATTAAAATGTTTTTAGGAGGACAATTTTCAGAATAAGTTGTTGTTGCGTCTTTTATATTCGACCAGTTTTGATCAGAATAGGCTTTATTGTCTACTTGAATACAACTTAAATTTGGGTTGTTTTTAAATGATGAAGCTAAGTTAGCGAGATCAAATTTTTGATTATTTCCGTTTTTTAAATTAAGACTTTCTAATTGATTATTTGAACAATCAACACGTATTAAATTAGTGTTTTTGGAAACATCTAAAATAGTGAGTTGATTTGAATCACATTTTAAATTGCTTAATGAAATGTTTTTAGTAAGATCTAAATTTTTTAATTGGTTTGAACTACAAAGTAAACTGCTTAAAGTAACATTTTCTGAAAGATTTAGATTAGTCAATGTATTTGAGTAGCAAGTTAAACTACCCAGATTTATATTTTTCGAAAGATCTAAATTACTTAGTTTATTGTGAGCACAATTTAAAGTTCTTAAAGCAATATTTTTAGACAGATCTAAGCTACTTAAGTTGTTAAACATACAGAATAAATTTTTTAAAGCTGAGAAGTTTTCAATTCCGGTTAAATTAGAAATAGCAGCACTGGAAACATCTAAATTTTCTACAGAAGAAATACTATCAGTTAAAACTTTGCCATCAGGTGTTCCGGAATCAATGCCTAGAGCAATTAATTTTTTTTCAAAATTGATGTCAGGGATTCTCGTAAAAAGTTGGTCATAACTATTATATAAATCGGATATTTCCTGACTACTTAATACTCGATTCCATATGCCGATATCATCAATAGAGCCTTCAAAATAATTATTATTGGACTGTGTTTTTCCAATTCTTAAAGATGGAGAGATGATTTGTTTAGCTGCATTTAGAATACCTCCCAGTTTATATTGATTGTTTATATAGAGTGCGAAAGTATTAGTGTCATAATTAAAAGTAACGGCTAAAAATGTCCAGTTGTTTGTGAAATAGTTTTCTGTAGATTGATAGTTTTCTGAACCGAATTTCGCATTAAGATATCCTTTTAAGTAAAAGCTGATTTTCAACCAATCGTTAAAAGCGATTTGTCCAAAATTTAAAAAAGAAAAATCATATTCTTTTGATAATTGTGGAGTTCCAATTTTGAACCAGCCTGTAACGGTGTATGATTTTATTTCTTTGGGATAATTAGAAATATTTGATTCAATAGAACTGTTAGTTCCATTAAATGAATATGCAGCGTTATTATTGTTAAATCTGTCAGTTGATAAAGTTACATTTGTCGTAATACTTTTAAATTTGTAACTACTTTCATCGTTTGCATTACCATTAAAAGGATAATAGGCAATTAAGTCGTTTGTAGGAACGTAGGAAGGAATTTGTTCACTTGGCAAATTGACAGTTATTGCAACAGCTGTTCTAGCACTCTCGCACCCATTAATAGTTTGTGAGGCATAATATTGAGCAGTTTCAAGTAAGGTTGATGTTGCTAAAGAATTTACATCAGTTAAGTTTTTGTACCATTTAATGTTATCGCCATTGATTTGTATATCGGCAATTGTTGCATTAATGTAGAAACTTTGGGGATTTACAGTTGGTGGAGGGGTAATGTTTTTAATTTCAGGACCGTAATTTACAATCATACAAGCATTATTATCAATTAGTTCTATGTAATATTTTCCTGCCGGTAAGTTTGAAAATTTATTAGAAGTTTGATAGCCGGAAGTATATCCAGGTGAAATATTGTAATCAGTATATATTCTGTATTGGTATGGGCCAGATCCTCCTGTTGCAGTAATTGTCATGCTTCCTGTATTACTGTTGTTGCAGGTATTTGTTATGCTTGTTGTTAGAGAAAGTTGTCCAGTTTCAGTAATTGTAAAATATTTAGTTACTGATAAAGAATCTGCATCTTTTATCGTGCAGGAATAATCACCTGATTTAAGATTTGTAATGGTGTTTGTTTTTGCTCCGTTTGACCAAAGGTAAGAATAAGGTGTAGTTCCACCAGTAACAGAGGTTATTGACGCTTTACCTAGTCCTGTACAAGCTTCGTTAGTTTGGCTTGTCGTTACTGTAAGTGATTCTGGGCAAGCTATGGCTGTTGGTACTTTTTTATTAGTATTTGTAGCATCACCCAATTTACCTGTATTGTTAGATCCCCATGCAAATAAAGTATTGTCTGTTTTTATTGCTAATGTAAAGCTGTTTCCTGCGGTTGCAATTTTACATTTAGTCATGGTGTCTATAGGTGTAAATACATTCTTATCGATGTTAGTGTTGTCACCTAATTCTCCATAATAGTTTTGACCGCAAGTCCATAAAGTGCCGTCTGTTTTTATTGCAACTGTATGATAGTCACCTGCAGCAATCGTTTGCCAGTTATTGGTACTACCTATTTGAGTAGGTGTATTTTTATTTGTATTGGTGCTGATACCTAATTGTCCATAATAATTAGCTCCCCAGCCCCATAAAGTGCCGTCCGTTTTTATTGCAACTGTATGATTTTTTGTAGATATTGTTTTCCAATTATTATTCGTGCCTATTTGTGTTGGCTTATATCTATCGGTGAAGGTGTCGTCACCTAGTTGACCTGCGGAATTGATTCCCCAAGCCCATAAGGTACCATCAGTTTTTATAGCTATCGTATGATATTTTCCTGCAGATATTGTTTTCCAATTATTAGCTGTGCCTATTTGAATTGGAATTGTTTTGTTAAGTTTAGTTCCGTCACCTAATTGACCATAAGTATTATCTCCCCAAGCCCACAAGGTTCCATCAGTTTTTATCGCTACAGTGTGATAACCTCCTGCGCTAACACTTTCCCAATTTGAATCCGTACCAATTTGTGTTGGAATTGTTTTATCTATTGAAGAACTGACTTCAAATTCTCTATATCCAAAGTCTCCCCAAGCCCATAAGGTGCCATCATTTTTTATAGCAGCAGTATGAAAGTCACCTGCAACTACTATTTGCCAATTATTTGTTGTGTTAATCTGTGTAGGTTTGTTTTTAGTTACAGTAGTTCCATCACCGAGTTGTCCATTAAAATTACTTCCCCATGCCCATATGGTATTATCTGATTTTAAAGCAACACTATGATTTACTCCTGCAGAAATTGTTTTCCAGCATTGTGCTTTTATATGTAAGTTTGAAAAAATGATAAGTAAAAGTAAAATTCTTCTCATATTTAAAAATTGGGGTCTAGTTGTAATTTATTCAGAGTGTAATTTTTTTATTACACAAAATTACAACAAATATTGCTATTGTGAATTTTTTCTTAAGAAAATAATTTTAGAATTATCAGGATTGGAAAGTTATTCATGATATTTATTTTCAAGTTGGGTTTCTGAAAGTTGGTTGTTTTTGCTACAGTATTATTATTAGCATGTTGTTCAGGATAAATCATTTTTTTGAGAATTCATAATTTAATGTTAACTGGAAGTTATTTGATTAACAAAAAAGCATACTTTTGTCATATTTGTAAAACATATAATAAAATTACAAGCAATGAATATAATCAAGATTAGTGGCTTTTCGCTTATTTCTGCCTTGGTATTGGCGGGATGTGGTGCGCAAAAAAAACTGCCTAATTACAGTGCGTTTTCTGCAATAACTGCCCCAGTAGGTGTTACTAAGAAAAAAGATTTAACAGAGTCGCAATTGAAACGTTGGAGTCATTTAGATATTCTAAAGGATACAGTTCCAGGAATGAGCGTTGATAGAGCTTACGCCGAATTGTTGAAAGACAGAAAATCAAATAAAGTGATTGTTGGGATTGTAGATTCAGGAGTTGATATCGAACACGAAGATTTAAAACCTGTTGTTTGGACTAATAAAAAAGAGATTCCTGCTAACGGAATTGATGATGACAAAAACGGTTTCGTTGATGATATTCATGGGTGGAATTTTCTTGGTGATATCGTTAAAGAACATTTGGAATACGAAAGAATTCTAAAAGACAAGAGTTTAGTTGATGAAGCGACTTATCAGGAAGCTAAAAAAATCTACGATAAAAAAATAATAGATGCTCAAAGTCAACAAAATTATTATTCGAAATTAATTGCTAATCTTAATAAAGCAGATAATGTTGTTAAAAAGCAGTTAGGTAAAGAAGTTTATTCAGTAGAAGAAATTAAAGCATTAGAATCTAAAGACACTTTGGTTCAAAAAAGCAAAACGCTTTTAGAAAGAATGTTTTCATATGGAATGCCTATCGCCGATTTGAAAGGAGAAATTCAAAAACAAATCGATGCTCAAAACGAATTGTTGAATGAAAAGGAAAGTCTTAATATTGATTACAGAAAAGTTCTGGGTGATAAACCAAATGATATTACCGATACTAAGTATGGAAACAGTAATGTAATAGGACCTGATAAAGAAGAAGCGCTTCATGGAACTCACGTTGCTGGTATTGTAGCTCAAACCAGAGGTAACGATTTTGGAGGCGATGGTATTGCCAGTAATAATGTTGAAATTTTAACTGTTCGTGCCGTTCCTGATGGCGACGAGTACGACAAAGATATCGCATTAGCTATCCGTTATGCTGTAGATAATGGTGCTAAAGTAATCAACGGAAGTTTTGGTAAAAGTTTTTCTCCTCATAAAAACTGGGTTTTTGATGCTATTAAATATGCAGCAAAAAAAGATGTTTTAATCGTGCATGCGGCAGGAAACGATGCAAAAAATATTGATTATTATGATAATTTCCCTAATGATTCCGAGGATAAAAAAACGGAATTTTCAGACAATCTAATTACGATTGGGGCTTTGAATTTCGAAAACAATAAAAATATCGTAGCACGTTTCTCCAATATTGGAAAAATCAATGTAGATGTTTTTGCTCCAGGAGTACAAATTTATGCTACTACTCCAAATAATACTTATAAATACCTACAAGGAACATCTATGGCTGCGCCAAATGTTGCTGGAGTAGCCGCTTTAATTAGATCGTATTATCCAAAATTAACGGCTTCTCAGGTGAAACATATTTTGATGGAATCGGGTGTTGCCATTGATATGAATGTAGTTGTGGGAGGCAATCCAAATGATGTTCGTCCGTTTAAGGAATTATCTAAAACAGGAAAAATTGTTAATGCTTACAATGCTATTTTAATGGCAAATGAAATGTCTAAAAAATAATACTATATTTATAGCATTCAAATGGAAGGATGATGAGTCCTTCCATTTTTTATTTATAAACAAACCTATGAGAAAAATTATACTTCTTGCATTGCTGTTTTTAAATGCAATCTTTGTAACTGCCCAAAACACTTCTTACTGGCAACAAGCTGTTGACTATAAGATGGAAGTAAATATGGATACAGAACATTTTCAATATAAAGGAAAACAGGAATTAGTCTATACCAATAATTCCCCCGATACATTAAGGAAAGTGTATTATCATTTGTATCCAAACGCTTTTCAGCCGGGAAGCGAAATGGCCGAAAGAGCCGATCATATTGCTGATGCCGATGGTCGAATGGTCAAAAAAATCAAAGACGGAGATAAAGAAATCAAAGAAAATCGCATTCAAAAACTAAATACTAAAGAGATTGGCTATTTGAAAATTGCTAATTTCAAGCAAAATGGAGTTGCTGCCACTACAAAAACTATTGGAACTATTCTGGAAGTCGTTTTGGCTAAGCCAATTTTACCTCATTCAAAAACTACTTTTACTTTAGATTTTGACGGACAGGTTCCGTTGCAAATTCGTCGTTCGGGTAGAAATAATGCCGAAGGAATTGCACTCTCCATGACGCAATGGTATCCTAAAATAGCCGAATTTGATTTTGAAGGTTGGCATGCTGATCCTTACATTGCCAGAGAATTTCATGGCGTTTGGGGAAATTTTGATGTAAAAATCACTATTGATAAAGATTATGTTGTAGGAGGTTCTGGTTATTTACAAAAACCAAACAAAATAGGTCATGGTTATCAGGATGCCGGTGTTCAGATAAAATATCCAAAAGGAACTAAAAAACTCACCTGGCATTTCATTGCGCCTAAAGTACACGATTTTACCTGGGCTGCTGACAAGGAATATTTGCACGATGTAGTCAAAGGACCTAATAATGTCGATTTACATTTCTTATATAAAAACAATCCTAAAATTATAGATAACTGGAAAAAATTGCAGCCGTTAATGGTTAAGGTGATGGATTTTTACAATAAAACTATCGGCGATTATCCATACAAACAATATTCCTTTATTCAGGGAGGCGACGGCGGAATGGAATATGCGATGTGTACTTTGATTTTAGGAAATGGGACTTTGGAAGGTGTTTTTGGAACGGCCACGCATGAATTAGGGCATAATTGGTTCCAACATGTTTTAGCTTCTAATGAATCCAAACATCCCTGGATGGACGAAGGTTTTACGACCTATGTAGAAGATATGGCAGTGAATACAATCACGGGAAAAAATGCCGCAAACCCATTTGAAGGAAATTATAAAGCCTATTATTCTTTGGTGAATTCGGGTAAAGAACAACCGCAAACTACACACGGTGACCGTTATGATTTTAACCGTTCTTATAGTATTGCGTCTTATGTTAAAGGAAGTATTTTCCTTTCTCAATTGGGTTATATAATTGGTCAGGACAAATTAGCCGAAACCATAAAAAGATATTATCAGGATTTCAAATTCAAACATCCTACGCCCAATGATATTAAGCGCACGGCCGAGCGTGTTTCGGGAGCAGAACTGGATTGGTATTTAACCGATTGGACACAAACGACAAACACTATTGATTACGGAATTAGTGCTGTTACTGAAAATGGAGCAAATACGCTAGTGAGTTTAGAACGAATGGGTCGCATGCCGATGCCGATTGACTTACAAGTTGAATATACTGATGGAACTGTAGAAAGTTTCTATATTCCGTTGCGAATGATGTATTTTGAAAAAGAAAATCCGAATCCATCAATCAAAAGAACAGTCTTGAATGATTGGCCTTGGGCAAATCCAAAATACGAATTGACGATTTCAAAACCTAAAAGCGCTATCAAAAAAATTACCATAGACCCAAGCGGTTTAATGGCCGATGTAAAACAACAAAATAATACTTATGAGGTGAAGTAATTTTTATTTCTTCCTTTATGCTAGAAACCCGACAGTTTTTTGAAAACTGTCGGGTTTGTTTTTTGTGGGCACAGGCAAATGCCTGTGCTAACGAATCGCACATATTTGAGTGGTCGGTAGATTAAAAAGTGCAAAACTGTTGGATTATAAGCATAATTAATAAAGGGGAGAAAAAGAAAAATACAATTAATAGTTCACCTAATATTTTTTCTCGTTTAGTTTCATTTATCCATTTGTCTCTATATGTGAAATATTTTCCTTTATATCTTTTCTTGGTTGAAAAAAAAATTAATAAACCAATAAAAATTAATAGAAATTTATCGTATGGATGAGTTCGTTTAAAACTCAAAATATCGAGTAAAAAACTATATAAAGGTATGCAATAAAGAAAAATAATAAAGGAAATGGTTAAGATAGCTGTAAAAGCTTCTATCCCATCTCTTTTAAAATGCTTTTTTGCTGTTCTGAAATATGTATAATCAAATATGTTTTTCATCCTAATTTTGTAGTTTTAATTTGCTATTATAGTTCGATTACGCAGTTTTATCGCATCATAATCGTTAGGCTTTTGACTGTGCCCGCAAGAATTTTCAAAACAAATCTAATCAAAAAGTTCTTACATTCTTCCGTTGTTATTCTTTACTTAAAGAAGTGTACGAAATAGCTTTTACTTTGTAACTTTGCGGTTCAATGAAAATAACAATGAGTAACAAACTAGTATATATTTTTAGTCTGCTGATTTTGATGGCTTCCTGTAATCAGGAAAACAATCAAAAACGATTGGCGGAAAATGCCAAAGACGCTAAAAAGAAAAAAATCATTTTTGAAAATATTCAAAAAGGCTGGGATTTTTACGATGAGCCTATCAATGAGGCTACTGAAGAAAGTATAAAAACCTGGAATGAATTGCGTTTATTCATGCAGGAATTACATCAAAAACCAAAGAAAACCATCGGGGCTTTTCAACAAAAATCAGATGCTATTGCTAAAAAAGTAATGGTATTAAATACAAGTATTCCGGAACTGTTCAATAAACCACAAATCAAAAGCCGTATTCAGGTTTTGATTACTAAGGTGCGGTTGATGGATATGTACATTCATTTAGATAATATTCCTGATAAAAAAGTAGTAGAATTAGTGGGCGAAATCAATAAAGAATTGGCCACTTTGCAGCGTCAAATGGATATTTTGACCGAGAAAAGTAAGATACCGGTTGAGGAAGGTGAAGACGAAATGAGACGCATGTTACTGGATACGGCAAGAGCGATTCCTAACGGACCCATGATGCCAAATCCGTCTATGCTTCCAGCGAGTACAAGAGCAGTTATTAACCCTAATGATGCCCGAGTTGAGTAAAGCTGCCTTATATACCATCTACGAAACTTCGCCAAAAACGAAGCAAATTGTAGCTGCCTTACAACAAAAAAATCAAGCCAAATTACATTTGAGCGGTTTGCTGGGTTCGGCAGTTTCTTTTGTTATACGTTCGGTTTTTAAAAACGCAGAACTTCCTTTTTTATTGATTTTGAATGATAAGGAAGAAGCGGCTTATTACCTGAACGATTTAGAACAAATGATAGGTGAGGAAGATGTATTGTTTTATCCGGGTTCTTTTCGTCGTCCGTACCAAATTGAAGAAACCGATAATGCAAATGTGTTATTGCGTGCTGAGGTTTTAAACCGAATTAATTCGCGCAAAAAACCGGCGGTAATTGTGAGTTATCCCGAAGCCCTTTTTGAAAAAGTGGTTACCCGCAGGGATTTGGATAAAAATACGTTGAAAGTAACCGTTGGAGATAAAATTTCGATTGATTTTATCAACGAAGTTTTATTCGAATACGAATTCAAAAGAGTTGATTTTATTACCGAACCGGGAGAGTTTTCGGTTCGAGGGGGAATTGTCGATGTTTTTTCATTTTCCAATGACAATCCGTACCGAATAGAGTTTTTTGGTAACGAAGTGGATAGTATCCGAACTTTTGATGTGGCGACCCAATTGTCGATTGAGCAACAAAAGAAAATTACGATTATCCCCAATGTAGAAAATAAATTGTTTCAGGAAAATCGAGAAAGTTTTCTGGATTATATCTCTGAACAAACGGTTATTTGTATTCAAAATACCGAAAATTTATTGGCGCAATTGGACAAACAATTTGCCCGTGCCGAAGAAGCATTTGAGAAATTATCCAAAGAGATTAAACATGCCACTCCGGAACAATTGTTTTTGGATCAAAAGGCATTTATAAAACGTGCATTGGATTTTTCAATTGTGGAATTGAACTCAAAAGCGATTTTTAAAACCACCAAGAAATTTGAATTTCACATTCAGCCACAGCCATCGTTCAACAAGCAATTTGATTTGTTGTTGAATAATTTGAGCGAAAATCATTTTAACGGTTTTAAAAATTATTTGTTTTGTTCGAATGAGTCGCAGTCCAAACGTTTTCATGATATATTTGAAACATTGGATGAGGCCAATTCTGAGAATATCCGAAAGCAATACAACACCATTGTTTTGCCTTTGTATCAGGGATTTGTGGACGAAGAAAATCAAATTTGTTGTTATACCGATCATCAGATTTTTGAGCGTTACCATAAATTCAACATCAAAAATGGCTATTCGAAGAAACAGAATATTACTTTAAAAGAACTGACTTCGCTTTCTGTGGGCGATTATGTGACGCATATTGACCACGGAATTGGGAAATTTGGCGGTTTGCAAAAAATTCAGGTCGAAGGCAAAACGCAGGAAACCATTAAGCTGGTTTATGCCGATAATGATATTGTGTATGTGAGTATTCATTCGCTGCATAAAATTTCCAAATACAACGGCAAAGACGGAACGCCACCCAAAATATATAAATTAGGTTCGAATGCCTGGAAAGCTTTAAAGCAAAAAACCAAAGCGAGAGTCAAAAATATTGCTTTCAATTTGATTCAGTTGTATGCCAAAAGACGTTTGGAAAAAGGCTATCAATATGCGCCCGACAGTTATTTGCAAAACGAATTAGAAAGTTCGTTTATTTATGAAGATACTCCGGACCAAATCAAATCGACTGCCGAAGTCAAAGCCGATATGGAAAGCGATCGCCCAATGGATCGATTGGTGTGTGGTGACGTTGGTTTTGGAAAAACCGAGGTAGCTATTCGTGCGGCTTTCAAAGCGGTGGACAATAGCAAACAAGTGGCGGTTTTGGTGCCTACTACCATTTTGGCGTACCAGCATTACCGTACTTTTTCAGAACGATTAAAAGACATGCCGGTTAAAATTGGTTATCTGAACCGTTTTAGAACTGCCAAACAAAAGGCAGAAACCCTAAAAGATTTGGCCGAAGGAAAACTGGATATTGTGATTGGTACCCATCAATTGGTCAACAAAAATGTAGTCTTTAAAGACTTAGGTTTGCTAATTGTGGATGAGGAGCAAAAGTTTGGTGTTAATGTAAAAGATAAACTCAAAACGATTGCTGCCAATGTGGATACGCTGACTTTGACAGCTACGCCAATTCCGAGAACGTTACAGTTTTCGTTAATGGCGGCACGTGATTTATCGGTAATTACAACGCCTCCGCCCAACCGTTATCCTATTGAAACCAATGTGGTAGGTTTTAACGAAGAGGTGATTCGTGATGCGATTTCCTATGAAATTCAACGTAACGGACAGGTATATTTTATCAATAATCGCATTGAAAATATCAAGGAAGTAGCCGGAATGATTCAGCGTTTAGTGCCAAATGCCAAAGTGGGAATTGGTCACGGACAAATGGATGGGAAAAAGCTTGAAGAGCTGATGCTGGCCTTTATGAATGGCGAATTTGATGTTTTGGTCGCTACAACTATTATCGAAAGTGGTTTGGACGTGCCTAATGCCAATACGATTTTTATCAATAATGCCAATAATTTCGGTCTGTCTGATTTGCATCAAATGCGCGGACGTGTCGGTCGAAGTAATAAGAAAGCTTTCTGTTATTTCATCTGTCCGCCTTACTCGTCAATGACCGAAGAAGCCAGAAAACGTATTCAGGCTTTGGAGCAATTTAGTGAACTCGGCAGTGGATTTAATATTGCGATGAAGGATTTGGAGATTCGTGGTGCCGGAGATTTATTAGGTGGTGAACAAAGTGGTTTTATCAACGAAATAGGTTTTGATACCTACCAAAAAATCATGAACGAGGCCATCGAAGAATTGAAAGAAAACGAATTCAAAGATTTGTATCCTGTAGAGAATGATATTGAAACCAAGGAATACGTAAAAGATTTACAAATTGATACCGATTTTGAGTTGTTGTTTTCGGATGAATATATCAATAATATCTCGGAGCGAATGAATTTGTATAACGAATTGGCTACGATTAAAAATGAGGAAGAATTACAAGTTTTCCAAAACAAACTAATTGACCGTTTTGGTCCGTTACCTCCAAGAGCGAATGCTTTAATGAACAGCATCCGAATCAAGTGGGTAGCGACACATGTGGGGATTGAAAAACTAGTGATGAAACAAGGCAAGATGATTGGTTATTTTGTGTCCGACCAGCAATCGGATTTTTACCAGTCGAATCGTTTTCATAAAGTCTTGCAGTTTGTTCAAAAACATCCTTCACTATGTAAAATGAAAGAAAAACAAACCCCTAACGGTTTGCGTTTGTTGTTGACTTTTGACAATGTAAAATCGACAAGAAGAGCTTTGGAAATGATGGAGCTATTGGGTGGAAAAGAAGTCTAAAACGTTGTTTTCCTAACTTTTTGTTTGGTTTTTGTATTAAAAATTTGGAGGTTTTTTTAGTTGAGAAATAATTTCAATGTAGTTTGACGAATAATTTGAATTTAAGGAGTATTGCTTTGTTTTTTTTATAAATTTAGCTTTTGTAATACAAAATGTTTAGTTACTACGAAATATGACATTAAAAAAAACGTCCCCAAAAATCCTTTTTTTAATTGTTTCTTCCAGTATAGTTTTTTTGATGCTTTATGGTGTCTTGTTGTATTATATCGATAAGACGGAGAGAGCCGCTTATCATAATTCAGTTGAATTATTCGAAAGTAAAATCAATGAATTATTACTATTAGAGTCAAAGCCTATACTTACGGCTTTAAAAAATGATACTAACTGGGATGAGTTTGTTGATTTTATTGCTACAAGAAATCAAACTTGGTATGATGAGACTATTAGCAATGAATTAGAAATTTATGGTGCAGATTACTTAGGTGTTTATGATAAAAATAAAAATTTTATAACCCGAACACCCACTCCGGTTATTAAGACGATTGATTTTATTCCGAAACGGGCTATGGCGGTTTTGGATAAAAAAAGAGTTGCAAAATTCTATTTAAAAATTCCTGAAGGGGTTGTTGAAGTGACAGGAGCAACGATTCATCCATCCGATGATCCTTTAAAAGTTAAAACGAAACCTTTTGGTTACTTTTTTGCAGTTCGCTTAATCAATCAAAAATTTATAAAGAACTTAGAGAAGATTACAACTTCCAAAATTACTTTTTTAAAGAGCGACGAAAATAAAGCTGAGCAAAGACATATCGTTAGTACCGTTTATTCTTTAGAAAATTCCAGAGGTAAACTCATAGGTAAATTACTTTTTGAAAGAAAGTTTGATGTGTATTTCGAGAATACTATTCGAATTCTATATATCATCATTGCCGTTTTTATAGTGTATTTGGTAGTTAGTATTTATTACACACAAAAATTAGTTTATCGCCCGTTGTATCTGGTACGTAGGGCGCTTCAAAGGGGGAGTTTGAGTGCGATAGCCGAGTTGAAAAAAACCTCTGGAGAGTTTAGTTACATAGGTAAATTATTTGAAGAAAATAACAATCAAAAAATTGCGTTGATTAAAGCCAAAATCAAGGCAGAGGAAGGGGATTTGTTAAAAGCATCTTTCTTGGCTAATTTATCACATGAGATTAGAACGCCAATGAATGCTATCAATGGTTTTACGGAACTTATTCTGAATACCGAACTTAACGATGCTGAGCGCATTGAGTATCTAAATGTGATTCAAAAAAATGGACAAAATCTGGTCTCTATCATTGATGATTTGATTGAAATGTCTAAGATTGACGCTAATCAGGTTGCGCCAAATTTTACCGAAATAAATCTGGAATCCTGTATCGAGGAGTTGTATGAAACGATTAAGGTTACGATACCTAAAAAGAAACGATTAAAGTTTAAATTACATAAGAGTAAAATTCCTGCTGCTTATAATATTATAACCGATGAAATAAAACTCAAGCAGGTTATCATCAATTTATTGACCAATGCAATAAAATATACCGAAGAAGGAATGGTGAATTTTAAGTATGATATTGATGAAGAAAATAATTGTATTCATTTTACCATACAAGACACAGGATCAGGAATTGATGAAGAGCATCACAAGCATGTTTTTGACCGATTTAAGCGTGTAGAAAATGATCAATCCATTGCGGTTGGTGGATTAGGATTAGGACTGTCTATTTCTAAAGCTTACATAGAAATTTTGGGAGGAACAATTAGTTTGGATTCTAAAGTTGGCGAAGGATCAACTTTTTATTTTTCAGTGCCTTTGAAATATGCTAAAAAAGAGGCTATTGTTGTTAAACCAATTCGAGAAAATGAAATTGTAAAATCAGACAATAAAGTCATTTTGATAGCTGAAGACGATAACATCAATTTTTTATTGTTCCAAAAAATGATGAAAGACAAAGGCTTTGAAATTATTAGAGCGGTAAATGGATTGGAGGCGGTAGATATTTGTGTCAATAATTCTAATATTGATTTGGTTTTAATGGACATCAAAATGCCGGTTATGAACGGTTTTGAAGCAATTGAACGCATTAGGCCTTTACGCCCGCATTTACATATTATTGCGCAAACGGCTTATTCGTCTTCGGAAGATAAAGCTAAAATTGAAAAAGCCGGATTTGATGATTATATCACCAAGCCTTTGAACAGGGAGCGTTTATTTGAGTTGATTAATAAATATTAAAGCTGTCTTTAATGATTACAATTAAGAAATTCCTTTTTCAAGCATTGTTTTTGTTGCCTTTTTTGGGCTTTTCTCAGGAAATGAATCAAGAAGAGAATAGTATTCCGGAAAGTAAAAAGTGGGAATTTAATCTTGATTTGATGAGTCGTTATCTTTGGCGTGGACAGTGTTGGGGAGGAAATTATCTGGCAATTCAGCCTACTGTAGAATATGCAGTTTCTCCCAAATTAGCAGTTGGTACTTGGGCTACAACTAATTTTAAAAAAGAGTATTTTTATCCTGATAATGAAACATCATACAAAGGATACCATGAAGTCGATTTGTATTTGAGTTATCAAATTAATGACTTTTTGCAATTCCAACTTTGGGATTATTATTGGCCTTCAGTTTCAAAAGTAGAAGGAGTAAGTAATAAACTTTTTGATTACGGTCCTACGAGTTCTCAAACGGTAGATGCTATTTTGTATTTTGATTTTTCTGAAGGATATCGTTATCCGTTTAATGCCACGATAAGTACATTTATTTTAGGAAATGATTACCGATATGACCGAA
This sequence comes from Flavobacterium flavipallidum, assembly GCF_038289905.1. NCBI lineage: Bacteria > Pseudomonadati > Bacteroidota > Flavobacteriia > Flavobacteriales > Flavobacteriaceae > Flavobacterium > Flavobacterium flavipallidum. The sequence continues at coordinate 57,276 of NZ_JBBYHU010000012.1, forward strand.
ATGATAATCCGAAACATAATTATACTACTTATTTAGAGTTAGGGTATACTTTAACTCTCTTTAAAAATATTGAGTTGCTGGCCTCTTCGGGAGTTGTATTAAATAACAAAGCAGCCTATTATACTTTTGCTGATTACGATAAACCATCTTTGGTTAATTTATCCTTGAAAGCAACTAAAGAAATCCCTTTGTTTGGTAGGTTTTCAATGCCGATTTCTTTAAATTTTGTTCATAATGCTGCTACAAAAAACACTGATTTTTTTGGTAAAGACTTCTTAGTTGCCGGAGTGAGTTTTGGATATTAGTTTGGTTTAATCTTTTTAGGTTTTCTTTTATTTGTATATTTGATTTTTGCAAATCAGTATTTTATGAAGCTAAAATCAATTGACGAGTTTTATAGTGAAATCACTAATCCAGCTAATGTGGATCAAATTTCCTTGTTGCCTGATGGTATTCAAAAAGAAATAGGGCATTTTAATGTTTTTAACATTGGGGAACTTTATGAAGCTTTTAAAGACAAGCCTGTTATGCCTTATGACAGGAGAGCTTATTATAAAATCAGTTTAATAAAAGGAAAGAACAGAGCCGAATATGCTGATAAGGTAATTAATATTGAGGAAAATGCATTGTTATTTGCTACGCCAAAAATTCCCTACCATTATGTTCCTCTGGATTTGCAACAACAATCAGGATATTTTTGTGTTTTTACGGCAGAATTTTTAGCCAAAGAAAAAAGCGGGATAGATTTGGATAATTTACCCATCTTTCATCCTGATGGTTTTCCGATTTTTGAAATATCTACAGCTGATTCTGAGTCTATTGAGTTAATATTTAAAAAGATACAGCTTGAAATTAATTCAGATTATGCATTTAAATATGATTTAATTCGAAATTATGTTTCTGAGTTAATTCATTTTGGACAAAAATTACAACCTGCCACAGCGCTATATTCTAAGCATAATTCGGCTGCAAGAGTGGCTTCCCTTTTTACAGAATTATTAGAAAGGCAGTTTCCTATTGATTCGCCACGTCAAAGATTAGAATTGCGAACGGCCAAGGATTATGCCGGTCGTTTAGCCATTCATGTGAATCATTTGAACAAAGTATTAAAAGAAAATACCGGAAAAACAACAACCGAATTAATCAGTAGAAGATTAATTCATGAAGCCAAAATTTTATTGAAAGAAACCGATTGGAATATTTCTGAAATTGCTTACTCGCTAGGTTTTGAAGAGTTGGCGCATTTTTCTAATTTTTTCAAAAAACAAACAAGTCTGACCCCAATTTCATTTAGAGATTAATGTTGTATTTGAATTTTGCAAATTACAGATTGATATTTGCAAATTTTGTGGTGTAGTTCTCCCATAATTTTGCTGTATTAATTTAAATATAATATTAAGATGGAATTCAAAGAAAGTAAAATAGCGCTGGTTACTGGGGGAAGTCGCGGTTTAGGAAAAGATATGGCTTTGAGTCTTGCCAAAAAAGGACTCGATATTATTCTTACTTACCATAGCAAAATTGATGAAGCTAATGAAGTTGTAAGTGCAATTGAAAGTTTAGGTCAAAAAGCAATTGCTGTGCAATTGAATGTAGCCGAATCTGGAAGTTTTGATTCGTTTTTTGAAAAAATTTCAGATGTGTTGAAAAATACTTTTGGCAAGGCTAAATTTGATTTTTTGATTAATAATGCCGGTGTTGGTGTACATGAAAGTTTTGTATCTACAACCGATGCACAGTTAGATAGTATGGTTAATATTCATTTTAAAGGTGCTTTTTTTCTAACTCAAAAAGCATTATTGTTAATGAATGATGGTGGTGGAATTGTAAATGTTTCTTCTGGATTAACTCGTTTTTCATTCCCTGGTTATGCAGTTTACGCAAGTATGAAAGGAGCGATGGAAACCTTGACTAAATACCAGGCTAAGGAATTAGGAGTAAGAAAAATTAGAGTCAATATAGTTGCGCCTGGTGCTATAGAAACAGATTTTGGTGGAGGCGTAGTTCGTGATAACGAACAATTAAATCAGCATATTGCTTCTGTAACTGCACTGGGAAGAGTTGGTTTACCGGATGATATTGGTAGTGTGGTGGCTTTTTTATGTACAGATGATGCTAAATGGGTTAATGCGCAACGAATTGAAGTTTCGGGAGGAATGAATTTGTAATTATTTATAGGTATAAAAAAAGCTTCCAATCTATTTCGTTTGGAAGCTTTTTTATATTATTGAATTCTGATTAGTTTTTCAAATCTTTAATTACTTTGAAAGCAACATCTACCTGATCTTCGCCTACTAGAATAGTGAACTCATTTGAAGTTGAAATCACCTCATTGATGATGATTCCCTCCCAAGCCAAACGTTGGAAAATGAAATAATAAATTCCTGGAACCACAATGTTTTCTTTTGGAAGTTTTACAGTGATTGAAGCCAGATTGTCTAATTTCTGTATAAGTTTTTCGTTAGAAAAATGTTTGTCAACTAATTTGTTAACCGTGTTGCTTACTACAATGTTGATTTCGTTTACACCTCTTGAAGAAGTATAAAAAACATCCGGAAAACCATTGATGTCCGAAATTAATTCGGCTTGTTTGTTTAAAACAGTTTCCGAAACTGCAAATGTGTAGTCAGTTAAAGCAGAACGAACTGTAATTTCACCAATGTTTTTGATTACTTTATTGATTTTATGATTTAATCTAAAGTCTAATTCTTCGGTTAATCGTTTCAAGGACATCACAACAGCGCCCTGTTTTACTTCTTTTCCAAATTCACTCTCTAATTCAGACATGATATTTCTGGATAAAGAGGTTAAGTTGATGATTCCAAGTGACAAAGCATTTAATAAAAATGGTTTTGTTTTGATGTAATTTTCGACAATTGATGAAACTGTTTTCATAATCAAATAGGTGTTTTTACTTAGTTTTTAAGTCGATTTACTTAGTTAAATCGTTAAAAATATGGGCAAATATAATTAAAAAAACAATTTGTTACAAAAATAACATAAAAAAAATGCTTTAAAAGTGAAAAAAGGCATCTGTAAGGTGCTCAATTACAAAAGATTTATCTTCTTTGTGAATGGAAATTATATCGAAACGAACGTTAATATCAAGATCTTTTTCGACTACGTAGTTGTCGATGGCTTTCGTAAGTAGTTTGATTTTTTTAGTATTGACTGCGTCTTGAGGAAGTCCGAATTCCAAAGAGGAACGCGTTTTAACTTCTACAATAGCAAGTGTATCATCTATTTGGGCTATGATGTCTATCTCGGCTTTTTGAAATGTCCAATTGGTTTCCAGAATTGTATAGCCGTTTTTTTCTAAAAATTCAACAGCTAATTCTTCTCCTAGTTTTCCTAATTCGTTGTGTTGAGCCATTAAAAATAGTATTCAGTGTTCAGTCCCGATAACTATCGGGATCAGTAAGCAGTTCAAATGCCTAATTAAAATTGAAATTGTTATAGATTAATTTTCAAATTTCAATGTACTTTTCTCAGGAGTAACTTCCATAGTAACGGTACTCCCTAAAACTAATGCTCTGTTGTCTTGAATGTGACCTGCCGGAAAGTTATAAATTACTGGGATGTTGTATTTCTTAGTAACATCTTCTATGATTTCAACGGCATTTTTTCCCCAAGGAATTTCGTTGTCTTTCATTTTTGTCATCGAACCTACTACAATTCCTTTGATGCTTTCCAGGCAACCGTTGCGTTTTAAATTCATCATCATACGGTCAATGTGGTATAAATATTCGTCTAAATCTTCGATGAATAAAATTTTATCATGACAATCAATCGCTGAAGGAGAACCAAATAAACTGTATAAAATGGAAAGATTTCCACCTACTAATTCGCCTGTTGCTTTCCCAAAACGGTTCATTTTGTCGGTAGGAATTGTATAGCTAATAGCTTCATTAAATAAGGCTTCTCTTAAAGTTTCTTTGGCTTCCGGAGTAGCTCTTGGAATACTTACCGGCATGATACCATGAATGGTTTTATATCCCAAGGTATTGAGGTGATTGTGTAAAACCGTGATATCACTAAAACCTACAATCCATTTTGGATTCTGTTTGAACTTGGTAAAATCTAAATAGTCAATTATTCTAACAGTTCCATAACCGCCTTTGACGCACCAAATGGCTTTGATATTTGGATTGTCCAGTTGGGCTTGAAAATCGGCAGTTCGTTCTTCATCGGTACCTGCAAGCTGATTGTTGTCTAAGCCTATGCTTTTTCCTATCACAACCTCAAGTCCCCAACTGTGCAATAAATCGATGGCGGGTTGTAATAAGTTTTCGGTATATTTTCGGGCGGTGGCTACAATAGCAATAGTGTCTCCTTTTTGTAAAGCGGCTGGTGTAATCATGTTTTGTTGGGCTTGACTAGTGAAAGATTGAAAAAATAAAATCAGAAATAAACGAAATATTCGGTTTGAAAATAAAAATCGGGAAGTAGTCATATTTGTATTTTTCCTGAATAAATAAAAATGATATGCCTTACTCCGGCATCAAAACAAAGATAATTAAAAACCAAAAATATTATATTGCAAATTGTATGAAATGGATTAAATTTACTAAAGTCTTTTAAATTAGTTGTTTATGCAAAAGTGGAGATTGGCTGTTGTCGCTTTGTTTTTTTTGGTTCCAATGGCTTTTTCCCAGTCCAAAAGTTATCGGATTCATACGGTAGCATTTTATAATTTCGAAAATTTATTTGATACCATTGACAGTCCTGATACTCATGATGAGGAATGGACTCCTCAAGGATTGCAACATTGGACTGCATCCAAATACCAACAAAAACTGAAAAATCTTGCGCGGGTTTTAAGCGAAATTGGAAAACCTGATAATGCTAATGCTCCCACACTTATTGCAGGTTCTGAAATTGAAAATAGAAATGTACTTGAAGATTTAATCCAACAACCCAATTTGGCCGCTCAGGATTATGGAATTATCCACTTTGATTCTCCTGACAAAAGAGGAATTGATGTGGCTTTGTTGTATCAAAAGAAATTTTTCATGCCTACGTCTTATAGAAATATCCCTTTGAATATTCGTAGAAAGGAAAATCAGCCGTTTGATGGAGATTCTGAAGAAACAGATGATCAAATAGTAGAGAATAGTTCTAAAAATCGCATTTTTACTCGTGACCAGCTTTTAGTAACGGGGTTTTTGGAGGGAGAGGAAATTCATATAATTGTCAATCACTGGCCTTCGCGTTCGGGTGGAGAGAAAAAATCGAGTCCGTATCGAGAAGCAGCCGGAATGTTAAATAGGAAAATTATTGATTCGTTGCAAAAAATCAATCCAAATGCTAAGGTGATTACCCTTGGTGATTTAAATGACAGTCCTTTTAATAATAGTGTTAAAAAAGCATTGGAAACAAAAGCTAAAAAACAAGAAGTTCCAGAATTTGGAATTTTCAATCCTTTCGAAGAAATGGCTAAAAAAGGATTGGGTACAATTGCTTTTGGTGATGCCTGGGATATTTTTGACCAAATCATGCTTACACAATCTTTGATCAAGAATGATTTTTCGACTTATCAATATTGGAAAGCGGGTATTTTTAATAGAAGTTATTTGATTCAAACTTCAGGACGATACAAAGGTTATCCTAAACGGCATTCGGCAACAGAAGTAGGTTTTAGTGATCACTTTCCCGTTTATGTTTATTTGATTAAGGAAGCCAAATAGATTTTGTACCTTAGCTTTTCCAGATGTAATCGGGAAGAGGAGGGATTTCTTCGGCTATAAAAACAACAATATCATTTTACAATGTCAACAATTGCTACACAATTTGGGATTAAAGCCGCATTGGCACAATTAGGAATTTCGGATATAAATGACGGAACTTCAACGGGTAAAGATTTTTTTTCAACTGGGGAAATTCTGGAGAGTTATTCGCCTGTAGATGGTGCTTTAATTGCAAAAGTAAGAATGTCTTCGATAGCTGATTATGAAAAAGTAATACAGGCAGCAACAGAGGCTTTCAAAGTATTCCGATTGATATCGGCGCCAAAACGTGGTGAAATGGTGCGTCAGTTTGGGGAAAAGTTGCGTCAAAATAAAGATGCTTTAGGCAAATTAGTTTCTTACGAAATGGGGAAATCCCTGCAGGAAGGTTACGGCGAAGTTCAGGAAATGATTGATATTTGCGATTTTGCTGTTGGACTTTCCCGACAATTGCATGGTTTGACGATGCACTCAGAAAGGCCTAATCACCGTATGTATGAACAATACCATCCGCTGGGTGTTGTTGGAATCATTTCGGCTTTTAATTTTCCGGTAGCGGTTTGGTCCTGGAATGCAGCTTTGGCTTTGGTTTGCGGCGATGTTTGTGTTTGGAAACCATCTGAAAAAACACCTTTGTGTGGTGTTGCCTGTCAAAATATTTTAGCAGATGTTTTAAGAGAAAATAATCTGCCTGAGGGGATTTCGTGCCTGATTAATGGTGATTTTACGATAGGTGAATTATTGACAAAAGATTCCCGTATTCCTTTAATTTCAGCTACTGGTTCTACTCGAATGGGGAAAATTGTGGCGCAAACTGTTGCAGCACGTTTGGGTAAATCCTTGTTAGAGTTGGGTGGAAACAACGCTATTATTGTTACTCCGGATGCCGATATAAAAATGACTGTGATTGGAGCTGTTTTTGGTGCAGTAGGAACTGCAGGTCAGCGCTGTACTTCGACCCGTCGAATAATAATTCACGAAAGTGTTTATGATAAAGTGGCTGCTGCTTTGGTTGCTGCTTACCAGCAATTGCGTATTGGGAATCCATTAGACCAAAACAATCATGTAGGACCGCTAATTGATACTGATGCAGTTGAAAAATATGCAAAAGCCATTGATAAAGCAGTTGCCGAAGGAGGTAAAATTCTTGTAGATGGTGCTTTGCTCTCGGGAGAAGGATATGAAAGCGGTTGTTATGTAAAACCCGCTATAGTGGAAGTTGATAATTCATTTGAAATTGTACAGCAGGAAACTTTTGCTCCAATTTTGTATTTGATTAAATATTCAGGTTTAGTTGAGAATGCAATTGCTATGCAGAATAATGTTGCACAAGGTTTGTCTTCAGCAATTATGACGAACAATTTGCGCGAAGCCGAATTATTCCTGTCTACCGCAGGTTCTGATTGCGGAATTGCCAATGTAAATATTGGAACTTCAGGAGCCGAAATTGGTGGTGCTTTTGGCGGAGAAAAAGAAACCGGTGGCGGTCGAGAATCAGGTTCAGATGCCTGGAAAGTCTACATGAGAAGACAAACCAATACCATTAATTATGGTAGTAGTTTGCCTTTAGCTCAGGGGATTAAGTTTGATTTGTAAATTCTCACAACATAAACAAAAACGGCTATTTGAAAAACTCAAATAGCCGTTTTTGTTTTTAATCTATGATTTACAAATTAAAAGAAGCACCAATATTAAAAGTAAACTGATTGTTTAATCGTTCAAAACCTATTGCTTCCGGTTTGTATTTGGCAATAGGAAAGCCTATTTCGCTTACTACACCAAAGCCTTCGGTGAAGAAATAGCGAAATCCGAGATGAGCGCCAAAATTTCGTAAACCCAAATCCAGTCCCGGATAAATATCAAGTTTTTCATCTACGTTAAAGACATTACCTATATTGGCATTAAAACGAAGCTTAATGTCAGCCCGATCTCCAAAATCAGGTTTGTTTCCTAATCCATCTCTGTCAACCGATAATAAATAGGAAGCAGCTATTCCTAAAGAAATGTTTTCGCCCAAACCATAATCATTGGAGATTCTGATTCCTGATCCGTGTTCCTGAATAGTGGCGGTAACATCAAATTTAGTGTCTTCTTTACCCTTAAAAGCTTGTGCGTTTACTATTGAAACGGTGAAAAATACAATGAATATGAATATTTTTTTCATGATGATTTATATGTTATGCTACGTTAATTTCTGCCTTTTTCGTCAAAATACAATTGATGTAAGGGTTCGCTTTGCCAGAATTCTTTAGTATCGATGTCCATGATGGTTAATGGTCCTTTAAAGGCTGCTCCGGTATCAACGTTCCAAATGCAGGCTTTATTTACGGGTGTCGTTTTTTCTATTCGGGTAACTGGAGTGTGGCCTATGTAAATCTCGTTATATAAGGTTAGTCTTTTTGGATAGGATAAATCTGTTGTTTTTAAATTTGGGTCTAATGCCAATGCAGTTTCCCATAAAGTTCGGTCCCAATAGAATAGTTTAGGGAAATATTCATAATTGATGCCGTTCATATTTGTAAATCCGGCATGAATAAATAGTCGTTGTTTGTCATCCAGATAATAATCGTGCAAGGATTGTAAAAATTCAATATGTCTTTGCTTGATACCATCGCTCACATCTTCATAAGCAATAACGGTGGCTTCCCCTCCGTGATTGTACCATAAGGCATTGTCTTTATTGTCTTTTAACCAATGAAGTAATAATTCGTCATGATTTCCTCTTATGAATACACAGTCGTTTTTAGCGTTTAATTCAATTAAATAATTCAGTACTTGTGGTGATTGACTCCAGCCATCAACATAATCTCCCAGAAAAATCAGTTTGTCTTTTTCGGTGACTTTAGCTCTTTCCATTATTTGATGTAAAGCTCGTAAACCTCCATGAATATCTCCTATGACTAATGTTCTCATTTTTTGAAATCTGCTTTTATTTTCCAATATAATAAAAAATGTTCTAAGAGTAAGGCAGAAATAAAAATTTTAATAAGTAAGTCTGTCAATATTAAAATAGGATTAAAAAATAGATACGGAATGTGTTTTTTTTGTAAAAAAAATAATTCTTTTCCATGAAATTCAAATGGTTTTTTGTAGTTTTATACTGTAAATTACAATGTATGGATATTTGCTAAAAAAACCTGATGGAAATAAAGATGATGATGTGTTTTGTTTTTTAATAATGTATTTAATAAAATATTTCATAGAAGAGTTATGAATTAATAATGCGTTTTTCATATGAAAAAAGAACTTTCTGATTATAAGCATGCTCTCGATGTGTCAGCTATAGTAGCAATTACTGATCAAAAAGGTACAATTATCCATGCCAATGATAATTTTTGCAAAATTTCTAAATATAGTAGAGAGGAGTTAATAGGTCAGGATCATAGGATTATTAATTCAGGTTATCATTCTAAGGAATTCATAAAAAACATATGGGTTACTATAGCTAATGGTAAAATTTGGAAAGGAGAATTAAAGAATAAAGCAAAGGATGGCGCTACGTATTGGGTTGATACTACTATTGTGCCTTTTTTAGATAAAAAAGGGAAACCTTATCAATACATCGCCATTCGTTCTGATATTACTGATAGAAAAAAAGCAGAGGATGATTTAATTAAATATTCCAAAGCATTAGAAATAACAAACAGGCAATTAGTTGATTTTTGTAACATTGTTTCTCATAATTTACGAGCCCCATTAACCAATATTGCTATGCTGGTGGATTTTATTGAGCAAAGTAAAAGTGAAGAAGAACGCAATGAAATTCAGGTAAAAATAAAACCAGTAATAAATCATTTATTAGAGGTTTTTAATGAATTAGTAGAGTCGATACAGGTGCAGCAGGATACAGGAGTGAAAATTGACGAAATTATTGTTGAAGAATGTGTTGAGAAGAATTTAAGCTTTTTTGAAACCCAAACAAAAAAATATGAAATTGAAGTTAAAACGGAATTAAAGGGGGTTTCTAAAATTTATTTTCCGCAAAAGTATATCGATAGTGTGTTAACTAATTTAATTAGTAATGCTATAAAATATCGTTCTCCAGATAGAAAATTAGTTCTTGAAATCAAAACGAAGCAGGAGAAGGATACTTTTTTATTAGCTGTTAGCGATAATGGTTTGGGGATTGATTTAGATATGCATAAACATCATGTTTTCAAAATTCGTAAAACTTTCCATAGACACAAAGAGGCAAAAGGATTTGGTCTTTATTTAATTAAAACTCAGGTTGAGGCCATGGGTGGGAGAATTTGGGTTGAAAGCAAAGTTGATGTGGGTTCAACTTTTTTTGTAGAATTTAAAAATATAAGGGTATGAAGAAAATTAAGAATATGACATTAATAGATGATGACGATATTTTTGTTTTTTTAACTAGAAAAGCAATTGAAAGCACAAGTTTAGTTGAGTTAGTAAAGGTTTTTGGGAATGGATTAGACGCTATAAATTTTCTTAGGGAGCATTATCAAGACGTAGATTCATTGCCCGAGATTATCTTATTAGATATTAGTATGCCTATCATGGACGGTTGGCAGTTTATGGATCAGTTTACTAAACTGGCACCAAAAATTGACAAAAAAATAACAATATATATATGCTCGTCATCAATTTCACCAAGCGATGTAGAATTAGCTAAAAAGAACAATTTAGTTTCTGATTATATAATAAAACCAATCACAAAAGAAAAATTGATTGATTTATTGAAAAATATTATAGAAGAGATTTAGTTTTAGGGTTGAACATCATATTTCATCTTCCTTAAAATGCGCATGGCCTCTTTAAAAGATAAATATACTAAAGGGAATGCTTTAAGATATGTTTTTACATCAATCAGTTTTCTTTTGGCATCATCAAAACCGTTGAGGTAACAAATCATTAAGGTAGAAGGAAGGTTTTCCAGATCTTTTTGTTCTCTTAGTGATAGTTGCTGATTCTTTTTGAGTTTATTTATTAAAGTTTCGTTGTTGTTGTAAATATGAAAAAGTAATTTTTTGTTGAAAGCAGGAGGTTCAAAAAGCATTTTACTTTCAATTTTATAGTATCCGTTTTCAAAAAAATGAATCGTTTGTTGTTCCAAAGGATAGAAGCTGGTTTTGTCATTTAGTCCCAGAGGAACATATTCAATAATGGTAAAACTATTTTCGTCAAAATCAATGGTTACAACGTCCTGAGCAGAGTAGAAAAGTTTGATGTGTTCGTTAATTAATTCGATATCAACTCTGGATAAGAAGGTCTTGTCTCTAACTATTTTTGGAATTCCGGCCCAGCAAATCACAAATAACTCTTTGAAGACCTTGTATTTTGGAGCCATGTCTTTATGTCTAAAATTCATAAAATCATAAAAACCGTCTAAGGTGTATTTGATATTATTTCGGGAATTATTTTCGAGATCAATAACTGTTTCGGTATTTAGATAATTCTTTTCGATTTTGTCTTCGGTAGGAGTAGTGTTGCTGCCTCTTCTGATAAAAATACTATGTGCAGGTATGGTATGTATTCCTTTTTTAAAAGAGGAAATTTTATTTTTGGGTTTGATAGTGACTAAGCCTATTACTTTATCCTTAGGTAAATTAGGAAATGGGACGTTTTCGTATTGTATTTTAGGCGGATTGTCTAAATAAGCGTTAATAAGATTCTGGATATGACTATCGTCAAAAAAATCAGCACCTACAATTTCGTTGTCCTGATCTTCAACACCTACTACAATATATGAGTTATTGGCTGGATTTGAATTAGATAGAGCACAAATGTGCTTTAAAAATTTGGATTTCCCTTCTTTTGTGTGTAAATTTAGTTGGCGTTTTTTATCGTAAAAACTATTTTCATCGTTATGAGAAAGCAAATTTTTTATTAAAAGCCGTTTATTTATCATTTGATAATGAAATTTACGATTTGAGTTTTACAAAAAAACATTTTTTTTAAGGCAATTTTATTGTTTTTATGGCGTTGTGAATATACTAATTTTAATAAGTAAGAAAAAATGAGAAAGATTAAATTTTGCCCTCAATTATTTTTTGTCATTCTTTTACTAGCTACTTTTTTTACAGCATGTAATGATAATGACGACAGTAGTCAAACTGCAAGGATGGTAGTTAGAATGACTGATGCTCCCGGAGATTACGATGAAGTAAATGTTAATGTACAAGATATTATGATAAAGACTTCAACTGATTCCGGAGAGGATGGTTGGGTTAGTATTGTAAGTGATACATTTGTTCCTGGAATGTATAATTTATTAGATTTAACAGGTGGAGTTTCTATTTTACTGGCTGATAATATTGTTCCGGCTGGAGAATTGGGACAAGTTCGATTAGTTTTAGGAGATGGAAATAATTTTGTTAAAGATAATGTTGTTTATCCATTAGCGACTCCTAGCGCAATGCAATCCGGATTAAAATTGATGGTTAATCAAACATTGCAAGCTGGGGTTACCTATGATTTTCTTCTGGATTTTGATGTAGCTAAGTCTATAGTTTCGGCTGGAAGTTCAGGTTTGTATAATTTAAAACCGGTTATTCGTGTTTCGACTACAGCTACATCGGGAGTAATTAAAGGAAAGATTAGTCCGGCTTTGACAGGTTTCCAGGTTGTGGCCACAGTTCCAGTGGGAGATACTACAGTGTCAGCTTATTCTGATGAAACGGGAGCGTTTCAATTAAACGGAATTCCAGCAGGTACTTACACAGTTACATTAACTCCTGAAACGGGTTCAGGTAAAGCTATTAAAACAGTAAGTAGTGTACTTGTGGTAAATGGAGAAGTGACTGATTTAGGCAATATTACTTTAGATGCAGTTCCATAAAATTGGCTAATGAATAATTTAAATACCAAAAAAACAGCTCCATTTGAGGCTGTTTTTTTGTTTACTTTTTTGAAAAGATTTTAAAAGGAGTCTATTATTATAATTGTATTTAATTTTATAATATTATTTTCTTACAAACTCATAATAGCGATTTGAAGAATCTTTTGTTGATTTACTTAGCTTATTATTAGTTTGTTTTACTTTTAAATGAGTAGCTGTTAAGGATATTATAGTAAATGAATTGTTCATGGTAACTACTTCATTAGATTGACTAGTGTAAGATAAAATTTTATCTGTTAATGTATAATTGAAGTTTTCAGTGTAAGGTTCACTATCACAATTGTAATATTCAGTGATAGTGTAATTTCCGTTTTCAGTAAAGGTCCAATTATCTTTGTTTGTTGTGCATCCATGTTCATAATCCTTTACATCATACGGTTCGTTGTTGCTGTCAATATATCCTGTTTTACTTCTTTCCCAAGTACCAACGATTGAATTTGTAGGTTCATCATCATTTGAACAAGATAAATTCATAAAGGCTACAGAAAGTAACAATAGACAAAGTTTTAATGCTTTTTTCATAATAATTCGGTTTATAATTTTATGATGTAAAAGTAGAATTGTCTTACGAGTTTGTGGTGCATAACTTCATGAATGGTAGTTATGACTTGATGATAGGTGGTTTTTAAACTTTAAATTTGTGATAGTAAGTAAAATGAATAGTAGTTTTTATTATTCAATTTTGTTTCAAAAGTCGTTTTCACTTCATAAAAGGTTTTTTTATTCGAATTTTATAAGAAAATAAATCATTATTTTTGAAAAAACTGAAACACACATGAAAGCCATAATCGTTGATGATGAACCTAAAGCCAGATCTATTCTAAGAAATATTATTCTTAAATATTGTGAAGGAATTGAACTTGCAGATGATGCTTCAAGTGTAGTAGAAGCGGTAAAAATTATTAATAAGCAAAAGCCGGATATTGTTTTTCTAGACATTGAAATGGCTTCAGATAATGGTTTTGCCTTGTTTGATTATTTTGACAAACCTCCCTTTGAAACTATCTTTTGTACTGCTTATTCAGAATTTGCGTTGAAGGCTTTTGAAGTTTCGGCAATAGATTATATTTTGAAACCCATTGCAATCACTAAAGTACAAAGTGCTGTTGAGAAAGCCATAAAAACCAGAGGTCAAAATAAAATTATAGAGCATATTTCAATACTTAAAGAGAATTTGTCCTCAACTAAATTGCAAAAAATAGGATTGCCTTTGTCGGACGGGTTGCAGTTTCTCAAAATTGAAGATTTACTTTATTTTGAAGCAGATGGATCTTATACCAAAGTAATTACCACAACGGCTAATTATTTGGTTTGTAAAAAAATAAAAGATTTTGATGAGCTTTTGCAAAATGACAATCGTTTTTATCGCGTTCATCGATCTTATTTAGTGAACATTTTAAAAATTTCAAAATACAATAAAAGAGAGGGAGCTACACTCGTTTTTGAAAATGACAAATTGATTCCGGTTGCTCGCGAAAAGAAAAATGATTTTGACGAATTTATTAGTGAAATGGTAGTATGAAAAAGAAATATATACTGCTCTTATTGGTAAATTGTATCTCTTTTTTTGTTTTTTCTCAGCAAAAAAATGATTTAAAAATATTGCAAAATGACAGCTTGGTTTGTCATCAGCTAATTGAAAAAATAGAAAACGAAAATAATCATCATATTTGGATTCAATATAACAATGCATTAAAGAAAATTTGTGCTAAGAATTTTAATTGCAATGATTTAACTTTTCGAAAAAAGTTTCAAAAATATTATGCAACTTCGCTATTGAATGAAGGGGCATACTATAATTATACGGATCGTTATGAAATGGCGATAATCTTTTATAAAAGATCCTTTCATATGGCCAAGAGAATACAATTTTATGAAGAATGTGCTTCAAATCTTCAAAACATAGGAACTGCTTTTGATTATTTAGGAAAAATAGACAGTAGTTTAGTCTACTTTAAAAAAGCTTTAGTTTTTGCAAATTTATCAAAGAATAAAACTAATATAGCTTACGTATTGACTGATTTAGGTTATGTCTATAATTCAAAAGGCAATATCACTTTGGCCATTGAAAACAATCTTAAAGCATTAAATATATTTGAAGAAATAAAAGACCTTGAAGGTGTTGAGAGAACTTATTTTGCTTTAGGGCGAATTTTTGATACTCAAAAAGAATTTATAAAAGCAATTTCTTATTACCAAAAAGGATTAAAAATAGCTACAGAAAATAATTTTGAAAATAGAAAGTGCATTTTATTGAATAGCTTGTCGTATTCTTATTTTCAAATTAAAAAAGATATTCAGGCTGAATACTATGCTAAAAAAGGGCTTTTAGTTGCTCAAAAAAATAATTTTGAAACTGCTAAAGCAATGTCTTTAAAACATATAGGCGATGTGAAGTTTAGGGCTAATGATTTTTTGGAAGCCGAAAAATATTTTTTAGAATCAGCTGGAATATTTAAAAAATATAATGTTGATAATAATTATGCCAGGCTTTTAATCGATTTAGGGTCAATTAATATAAAGCGTGATAATAATCAAAAGGCTCTGATGTATGCCAATGAAGCTTTTGAGATTGCTAAAAAATCAAATTACCCTTCAGAGAAAAAATCGGCTGCTGAATTGTTAAGTATAATTTACCAGTTAAATAAAAAATTTAAAGAAGCTTATACTTTTCAGTCTATTGCCAAAAGCATTGGTGATAGTATTTTTTATGATGAAAATAAAAACATTGTTTTAAAGTCAGAATTTAAATATGAAGCTCAAAAGCAGAATGCACAAATCAAACTGCTGTCCCAACAGAAAAAAATTGCCTTACTGGAAAATCAGCGACAAAAAACAATTATTTTTTCCATTGTCATCGGATCGATTTTTTCGGGTTTACTCATTTTTTTAATGCTAAAAAGGTATAAATCCAGTAAGGAAAATGAACTTTTGAAAGTTACATTTCAAGAAAAAGAAAAAACATTAAACGCTGAGAAAAAAGCAACCGAAAGCGAATTAAAAGCATTGAAAAGTCAAATGAATCCCCATTTTATATTCAATGCGCTTAATTCTATTCAGGAGCAATTTATGTTTGGTGATAAACTAATTGCAAATGAACAAATGAGCAATTTTACGTATTTAACCAGGCAAATTCTTTCTATCTCAGGGAAAAAGAAAATTTCATTAGCAACTGAAGTTGAAATTTTGACCAAATATCTTGAACTCGAAAAAATGCGTTTTGAAACCGATTTCAATTACTATATTTCAGTTGATAGTTCCATTGACGATCAATATGTAGAATTGCCTCCCATGCTTATTCAGCCTTTTGTAGAAAATAGTATTAAGCATGGTTTATTGCATAAAAAAGGACTGAAAATCCTAAAAATAAATTTTGATATAGATACTAATGAAGAGTACTTGCTTTGTACGATTGAAGATAATGGTATTGGTCGTAAGAAAGCAGAAGAAATTAAGACTAATAATAGACATGATTCCTTTTCTACCCAATCAATTGCTCAGCGTTTACAGCTTCTAAATGACACAAACTCTATTGAAGAAGTCTTAATCTATGAAGATTTAGAAGATTTAAACGCTAAAACAACTGGAACAAGGGTTAAATTAAGAATAGCATTATTGAGTTAATCTTTTTGAATAATCGTTGCCGAACCTTGTGCGGTACACATAACAACCATGTCAGAAATGTTAACGTGGTAAGGTCTTGTGATTACAAAGTGAATAATATCGGCAATGTCTTCCGGTTTCAAAGGTATAAATCCTTTGTATACATTAGCCGCTTTTTCGGTGTCGCCTTTAAAACGCACCTGACTGAACTCGGTTTCAACCAGTCCGGGATGAATGGCTCCTACACGAATTCCGTAAGGATTTAAATCCATTTTCATTGCTTTGTTCAAAGCATCTACGGCATGTTTGGTGGCGCAATATACATTCCCGTTTGGATAAACTTGCTTAGCTGCAGTAGAGCCAATATTGATAATGTGTCCTGACTTTTGAGCAATCATTTTTGGAATAATAGCTTTGGATACATATAAAAGACCTTTTAGATTAATATCAATCATATTTTCCCAATCGTCTAAGTTGCCTTCCTGAATAGGTTCTAAGCCATGGGCATTTCCGGCATTATTGATTAAAGTATCAATTTTAGCGAAAGATTCTGGTAAGGAATTGATGCTTTCAAAAACAGCATTTTTATCACTAACATCAAATGAAAGACAATGAACTTTTGTCAATGAACTTAATTCCTTTTCTAATTCTTCAAGTCGGTCTGTGCGTCTTCCACAAAGGATTACATTATAATTGTTTCGGGCTAAAATTTGTGCGGTTGCTTTTCCTATTCCGCTTGTTGCTCCGGTTATTAAAGCCGTTTTATGTGTCATGATAAGTAGTGCTTAATTGCTTTTTAATTTTTTTGTCAAATTTACAAATGAAGAAAATAATAGAGGCTTTTTTGCTTTTGAAAATGAATTTTTTTTGCCGTTTTTAAAGCGCTTGGAACCTGTTATTTGGAAATGGTTTAAATCTGAAAATTGCGAAAAAATCAACATTTTAAACGTTTTTCAAATACTAATTTCGAAAGTTCTTAAAATTATGGAAATTGTATCATAATTCGTCCTTAAAATTGCAGTATTGGCAGAAGTTTTAACCATTTTTTAACATCTTTCCTTTAAAAAAAAATTCAATTTGCACTCTCAAAATTAAGGCATTAAATTCAAGGAATTAAAAATAATTTTATGGAAGAGAATACAGCGACTTTGGATATTAGAGCAATCAATGAAAAGATAGAAAGAGAGAGTGCTTTTATAGACCTTCTTACTATGGAGATGAATAAGGTGATTGTGGGCCAGAAGCACATGGTTGAACGATTATTGATTGGATTATTAGGACAAGGGCATATTTTGTTAGAAGGTGTTCCTGGATTAGCTAAAACTTTGGCAATTAACACTTTGTCAAAAGCGATTCATGGTTCTTTTAGTCGTATTCAGTTTACTCCTGATTTATTACCTGCTGATGTTATTGGTACAATGATTTACAACATTAAGCAAAATGAATTTTCGATTAAAAAAGGACCTATTTTTGCTAATTTCGTCTTGGCTGATGAGATTAACCGTGCTCCTGCTAAGGTGCAATCAGCTTTATTAGAGGCGATGCAGGAAAAACAGGTTACCATTGGTGATACTACATTTAAACTAGAAAAACCGTTTTTGGTTTTAGCTACACAAAATCCAATCGAGCAAGAGGGAACTTATCAATTACCAGAAGCACAGGTGGATCGTTTTATGTTGAAAACGGTGATTGATTATCCAAAAATGGATGAAGAACGATTAGTAATTCGTCAAAACTTAACAGGAAGTTACGAAACCGTAAATCAAGTTGTTTCTGTAGAACAAATTTTAAGAGCACAGCAGGTAGTTCGTGAGGTTTATATGGACGAAAAAATCGAGAAATACATCCTTGATATCATTTTCGCAACCCGTTACCCTGAAAAATACAAATTAGCCGATTTGAAACCTTTGATTAGCTTTGGTTCTTCTCCTCGTGGAAGTATCAATTTAGCTACTGCGGCTAAGTGTTATGCTTTTATTAAACGAAGAGGTTATGTAATTCCTGAAGATGTTCGCGCTGTAGTTCATGATGTATTGCGTCACAGAGTGGGTGTTACTTATGAAGCTGAAGCTGAGAATATCACTTCAGTTGATATCATCAATAAAATCATTAACGAAGTAGAAGTACCGTAATAGTAAAATAGTACCTAGTGATTAGTCCTTAGTTTTTTCTCGGGACTATGAACTAAAAGCTAAGGACTAAGGACTAATTACTAAAAAAATGGATACAAAAGAGCTTTTAAAAAAAGTACGAAAAATAGAAATCAAAACCCGAAGACTGAGTAATCATATCTTCTCAGGGGAATATCATACTTCTTTCAAAGGCCGTGGTATGACTTTTAGTGAAGTACGTCAATATCAGTATGGAGATGACATTCGAAATATTGATTGGAACGTTACCGCTCGCTATAATGAAGCCCATGTAAAAGTTTTTGAAGAAGAACGTGAATTGACCATGATGTTGATGGTGGATATTTCGGGTTCGGAAAGTTTTGGTTCTAAAAACCAATTTAAAAAAGACATCGTAACAGAAATTGCTGCAACGATGGCTTTTTCGGCTACACAAAACAATGATAAAATTGGCTTGATTTTGTTTTCTGACCAAATCGAATTATATATACCGCCCAAGAAAGGTCGTTCGCATGTATTGCGTATCATTCGTGAACTAATAGAATTTGAACCTAAAAGTCATAAAACAGATATCGCTCAGGCATTGAAATTTTTGTCCAGTACACAAAAAAAGAAAGCCATTGTTTTTGTAATCTCCGATTTTATGTCGGCTGATTACGAACAAACTTTGAAAATTGCTTCTAAAAAACACGATGTTACAGGAATTCGTGTCTATGATATTCGTGAAGAAAAAATGCCAAATTTAGGAATGGTTCCCATGCTGGATGCCGAAACAGGCGAAATGCAATTGGTAGATACCGGTTCAAAAGCCGTTCGTATGAGTTATGAGAAATATTATCAGGATCAGTTAAATTATTTCAAAGAAACTTTTAGTAAATCAGGTTCGGGCGTAGTAAATACAAGAGTTGACGAAAGTTATGTAACCAAATTGTTAGGTTATTTCAAATCGAGATAAAGAATCTGGATTGAAGATTTTAATCGGATTAATACAACATGAAAAAAATAATATTCTTTTTATTTCTACTGCTGTCTACGAGCATTTTTGCGCAACAAAAAAGAGTAGAAACAAGTATTGATACTACTAAAAATAAAATTGGTGCCGAGTTTAAGTTGACATTAAAAACCTCGGTAGATACTTTGTCTAAGGTTGTTTTTCCAAATTTAAAATCATTTGGGCAATTAGAAGTTATCCAATCTTATCCTATTGATACTGTAAAAAACAACGACCGTTATGAATTGATAAAAAGATACGGCTTGACGCAATTTGATTCTGGTCGTTATGTAATTCCTAGTGTCAAAGTACTTATCAATAATAAAGCATATCAAACAGAATCTATTCCTGTTGAGGTAGCCAATGTTCAGGTGGATACTTTAAAACAAAAAATGTATGATATTAAAGATATTCAGCCAGCTAATGATTCCATTGGTAATTGGTGGAAATATCTTTTAGGAATACTAGTTCTTTTAGCAATTGGTGCAGCTGTTTATTGGTTTCTTAAAAACAAACAGAAGAAAAAAATTGAAGAGGAAGTTTATAAAACTCCAATTGAAAAAGCCACAAGTTTATTGAATAACCTAGAAAAGAAAGAGCTTTGGCAAAAAGGAGAAGTAAAAGAATACTACAGTGAATTGACTGATATTGCTCGAAATTATATTGAAGAAGCGATAGAAATTCCAGCAATGGAAAGTACAACATCTGAATTGATTGCCGGTTTAAAAGCGGCTTCGGTTAAAAAGAAAATGACACTTTCGGCCGAAATAATTGAAAATTTAGAAAGGGTTCTAAGACAGGCCGATTTAGTAAAATTTGCTAAATCAAAACCTTTGGAATATGAAATTACCGATGATAGAAATAAAATCCAAAAAGCCATTTTAACGCTTGACAATTCTATTCCGGTTGAAATTCCTGATGAAGAAGATATTTTATTAAATGAAGCGCAAAGACAAAAACAAATTGCGCTTCAATTAAAGAAAAAAAGAAACAAACGTATCGTTAATTCTGTTTTAACGGTAGCGATTTTACTCGTAGCGGTTACTTTTTATTTAATGGCTACCAAAGGATTTGATTATGTAAAAGACAATCTTTTAGGTCACCCGTCCAAAGAATTATTGGAAGGAGAATGGGTAAGAAGCGACTATGGAAATCCGGGAGTAATTGTTGAAACGCCTCAAGTGCTTTTGCGTACTGATATGTCAAAATCATTACCTAAAGACGGTGCAGCATTAGTTAAAGACATGCAGTCTTTTACCTATGGAAATTGGGCCGATTCTTTTTATCTGATGGTTTCAACCCTACATTATAAGCAGGAAACTCAAGTTGATTTAAAGAAATCAATGGAAGCTTATTTGCAATATATGGAAACTCAGGGCGCACAAAATATGCTTGTAAAGCAGGAAGATTACGAGACTAAAGAAGGAATCACAGGAATAAAGTCTTACGGTACATTTACAAGAGATAATGGATTGACCAGTGGAAATGAAAGAATGTATTATGAAATCTTGTTGTTCAGTCAGGAAGGTGGTTTACAACAGGTTTTGATTTTACATCAGGAAGGGGATAAGTATGCTAATGAAATTTCAGAAAGAGTGTTAAGCTCAGTTGAATTAAAACACGAAGACAGATAATGGCAAATATATCTTTTTTAAATCCGGAGTTTTTTTGGTTGTTTCTTTTGATACCATTGGCCATTATTTGGTTGGTATTAAAAAAAGATCAACAATCAGCGACTTTGAAAGTGAGTTCGATTAAAGGTTTTAAATCCAGGACATCAACTTTAGCCAAATTAAAACCTTATTTAAACGTATTGCGACTTTTGGCCTTAAGTTCTTTAATTATAGCTTTAGCACGACCAAGAACAGTAGATATTAGTAATCAAACTAAAACGACTAAAGGAATTGACATTGTGATGGCAGTGGATGTTTCAGGAAGTATGCTGGCCAAAGATTTGAAGCCTAACCGTATGGAGGCTTTAAAAAGAGTAGCAGCCGATTTTGTGGAACAAAGACCTAATGACCGAATTGGATTAGTCGTTTATGCTTCGGAAGCGTATACTAAAACGCCCGTAACAAGTGATAAAGTAATCGTAGAGGAAGCTATAGGAAGTATAAAATACGATAATGTTTTACAGGACGGAACCGGAATAGGGATGGGACTGGCAACAGCAGTTAATCGATTAAAAGACAGCAAAGCCAAAAGTAAAGTAATCATTCTGTTAACTGATGGGGTAAATAATGCCGGTTTTATTGAGCCGGAAACGGCAGCTGATATTGCTAAACAGTACGGAATTAAAGTATATACTATTGGTATTGGTACCAATGGAATGGCTGAGTTTCCTTATGCAGTTGCTCCTAACGGAGAGTTTTTGTTCCAAATGATGAAGGTGGAAATTGATGAAAGACTGATGAAAAGTATTGCTGCTAAAACCGATGGAAAATATTTTAGAGCAACTAGTAACAGTAAGTTGGCCGAAATTTATAACGAAATCAATAAACTGGAAACAACTGAAATAGAAGAATTAAAATTTTATGATTACGATGAAAAATTCAGACCGTTTGTTTTATTCGCCTGTCTTTTAGTGCTAATCGAAATTGGATTGAGAAATACGGTTTACAAAAGCTTTATTTAAGAAATATTGAATTTAAGTAATTCGATATTTCTTAAATAAAACAAAAATCAATTTTTAAAATTCCAAATTCCAATGGTTAGAATGGAAATTTGGAATTTGGGATTTTTTTATTGGAATTTATATAATTTATGGAATTAGACGAAAAAAAATATTTATATCTGCTTATAATACTGCCTCTTGTGGTGCTACTTTTTCTAATGAATATGTATTGGAAAAAGAGAAAACAAAAGGAGTTTGGTGATTTAGAAATCATCAATAAATTAAGTCCGGAGCGCTCGGTTTTTAAACCTGTTTTAAAACTAATTGTTTTCCTGTTAGCTTTTTTGTGTTTGATAATTGGTTTGGTTAATCCTAGAATTGGGACCAAATTAGAAACGGTAAAAAGAGAGGGAATTGACATTGTTTTTGCAATGGATGTTTCAAAAAGTATGCTTTGTGAGGATGTTGCTCCTAATCGTTTAGAAAAAAGTAAGCAAATTGTTTCTCAAATTATCAATCAACTGGGAAATGACCGCATTGGGATTGTGGCTTATGCCGGAAGTGCTTTTCCTGTTTTGCCTATCACGACCGATTATAGTGTAGCTAAAATGTTTTTGCAAGGGATGGATACGGATATTGTTTCATCTAAAGGAACTTCATTGGACGAAGCCATAAAATTATCTTCCACTTATTTTGATGAAAAAAGTAAAACCTCCAAGTTGTTAATTATGCTTTCGGATGGAGAAGATCATTCTGATGGTGCTGAGGCAGCTGCCGAGGAGGCTAATAAAATAGGGATGCGCATCGTAACTATTGGAATTGGAACTGAAAAAGGAGGAACGATTCCGTTAAAAGTTAATGGTGTAGTGCAGGGTTATAAACGCGATAAAAATGATGAAGTGGTGGTAACCAAATTGAATCAAGCGGGTCTAGAATTAATTGCCAAAGAAACAAAAGGAGGTTATGTAAGTGGAAATAACACCAAAGAAGTCTTGGATTATATCAAGAAAACCCTGGATAATATTCAGAAAACCGAATTTGAATCGACACAAATGTCCAATTTTCAATCCCAATTTCAATGGTTTGTAGGTTTTGCGTTTTTGCTTTTATTTCTGGATATCTTCCTTTTGGAGAAAAAGACCAATTGGGTTAAAAAGTTAGATTTATTTAACGACGAAAAATAAATGTGAGTTCTCACCTTTTAGAGAAAGAACATAAAAAAATGAAAATGAAGAATTTTATAAAATACGGATTTACTTTTTTTGCATTCCTGTTACTAGGACTGGGAGGGATTTCTGCACAGGAAAAGGACAAAACTTTGCCAAAAGCAAATGAAGAGTACAGCAAGAGTAAGTATGCTGAAGCAGAGGCAGATTATAGAATTTCTAATTCAAAATTCCCTAACAGATCAGTTTCTCCATACAATTTAGGAAATGCTATTTACAGACAAAATCAAGCTACGGAAGCTAAATATGCTTACGCAAAAGCTTTAAAGAATGCCAAATCGAGAGTTCAAAAACACAAAGCTTACCACAATTTAGGAAATGTGTTTATGAAAGAGAAAAATTATTCTGCAGCAGTTGAAGCTTATAAAAATGCACTTAGAAACGGTCCTTCTGATGAAGAAACAAGATACAATTATGCATTGGCTAAAAAAATGCTAAAAGAAAATCCGCCTAAAGATAATAAGGACAAGAAAGATAAAAACAAAGACAAGAATAAAGACAAAGACAAGGATAAAGATAAAAAGGATCAGGACAAGAAAGACCAGGATAAAAAAGATCAAGACAAGAAAAATCAAGATAAAAAGGACGGAAAAGACAAACAAGATCCAAATCAACCGCCTAAACCACAGCCAGGAGGAATTTCTCCTGATCGATTGAAAAATCTTTTGGATGCGGTGAATAACGAAGAAAAGAAAATTCAAGACAAAGTAAACGCTAAAAAAGTAAACGGAAAACCAGTTGAAACCGATAAAGATTGGTAATTCTGAAAATTGTATTCCAAATAAATGTTATAGGATAACAAAACAATGAAAAGATATTTAGTATTAATACTGTTAAGTTTTCAAGGACTTTGGGCTCAGATTCAGTTTGAGACCCGAGTGAGCAAGAATACACTGGGTCTTAATGAGAGACTTCAGGTGGATTTTTTTATGAATATTGACGGAGATAACTTTAATGAACCCTCTTTTGAAGGATTCAGAGTTGTAGCAGGACCTATGCAACAAGTAAGTCAGTCATGGGTAAATGGTAAAAGTTCTTTTGAGAAAATATATACCTATTACCTTATGCCTCTCCAAAAAGGAAGTTTGGTAATTAAACAGGCAACCATTGAATATAATGGAAGGGTTTATAAAACTTTACCTGTAAAAGTAAATGTAACTAATGCTATTCAGCAACCTAGAGATCCAAATGATGTAAGTGTTTCGGCAGATAATAATTTGTATTTAGTAGCCGATGTTTCTAAAACGAATCCTTATATCAACGAACCGATAACGGTGGTGTATAAGTTGTATTTCAATAATATTGGAATAACTAATTCAACAGAGGTAAATAAACCAAAATACAATGATTTTTGGAGTCAGAATATTGATATCAAGCAATTTTCTGTTGAAGAAGGTATGTTTAAAGGGCAAAATTACCGTTATATCGTATTGAAGAAAGTGGTTTTGTATCCTCAAAAATCTGGTAAATTAACTATTGAACCCTTGGCATTGGATATTGATGTGCAATTGCCTACCAATCGTAGAAATGTGTTTGGTCAAATGCTAATTAAGGATGACAGGAAAAGAGTTTCAGCCGGAGCAAGAACTATTTCGGTAAAAGCATTGCCTGAAGCTGGAAAACCAATCGATTTTTCAGGCGCTGTAGGAAGTTTTGATTTTAGAGTAATACCTTCAAAAACCGTTTTGAAGAGTGGCGAAAGTCTGGATTTAGTGGTAAGTGCAGCCGGAAAAGGAAATTTAAAATTGTTTACCTTGCCAAAACCGGTGGTGCCAAATGCGCTTGAAATGTACGATCCGGTGCATAAAGAACAGGTGAATACACCGCTTTCAGGGATGGCTGGAAAAATAGCTGATAGTTATACCATTGTTCCGCAATACAAAGGGGAGTATGCTATTAAACCGATGTCTTTCTCGTATTTTGATTTGAATTCAGGGCGTTACAAAACCATAACTTCACAAGAAATTATTGTTAAGGTATTGGATGGTCCTACTCCTGTAGCTGCCGTTGCTTCTAATGCAGATACTACTAAAAACAAAGTGGTGGCTAATGAACAATTCCAATACATAAAGTTGGATACCGATTTAGAACCAATTCAGGTTAATGATTTCTTTGGTTCCAAATTGTTTTATAGTTTGTTGCTGATTCCTTTTGGTTTGTTGCCGGTAATTATCTTGGCTAAGAAGAAAAAAGAAGCAATCGATGGGGATGTTGTTGGAAATAGAATTAAGAGAAACAACCGTTTGGCTAAAAAGTATTTATCAGAAGCCAAAAAGCATATCAACAACAAAGAACCTTTTTATGTGGCATTGGAAAAAGCAATGCATAATTTCTTGAAGGCTAAATTACATATTGAAACTTCAGAAATGAGTAAAGATAATATCAGAGAAATTTTGTTATCTAAAAACGCTAATCCTGTGGCGGTAAATGAGTTTATAGTACTTACTGAAAACTGTGAGATTGCAAGATATGCGCCTTCGTCAAGTGCCAGTATTCAAAAAGATTATGAGAAAGCGGTAAGTATTATTTCTGATTTAGAAAAACAACTTTCTTAAAGTCATTAGTGTTTAAAAATATGAAAAAGATACTTTATATATTATTATTGGTAAGCCATGTTTTCTTTGCTCAAAATGACTTTGAAAAAGGAAATCAATTGTATAAAAATGGAAAATACGAACAGGCAATCGATGCATATAATTCAGTGCTAAGTGCTAAGAAACAGTCGGCAGAATTGTATTATAATTTAGGGAATTCCTATTATAAGTTAAGCAAAGTTGCTCCTGCTATTTATAATTACGAGAAAGCATTGGTGTTAAGTCCTAATGATAAAGATATACAGAACAATTTAAGATTTGCTCAAAAACGTACTGTTGACGAAATCAAAGTGGTGCCAAAAGTAGGATTTGATAAAATCATTCGCGACTTTACAGCTATGTTTCATTACAATACCTGGGCTTGGATTGCAGTTGTATTTTCAGTCTTATTTTTAGGCTGTTTTTTAGGGTATTATTTTTCAGCTTTGGCATTCAACAAAAGAGCTTACTTTTTTGGAATGTTTGTAATGTTGCTGTTAGTTTTGATAAGTGTTGCTTCGGCTGGTTTTGAAAAGAGCTATTTTAAAAACGATAGGCCGGCGATTGTTTTTGCCGAAATTACTGAAGTAAAAAGTGAACCTCAAAAAATGGGCGAAGCAGTTGTTGTCCTACATGAAGGAACTAAAGTTTTTGTAAAAGAAACAGTAGATAATTGGAAAAAAGTTCAATTGACTGACGGAACCGAAGGTTGGATTGACAGCAATGCCATTCAGGAAGTAAAATAAGATTACAGATTTCAGACAGCAGAATGCAGCTGCATTCTGCTGTCTGAAATCTGCTTACTTTTTTAAATTCCCATACCATTTTGAAATCGAAGGATACATAAATCCGGCTGTTTTTTGAATCGGATTGTAGAAAATAGAATTATCCAGCGTTTCTTTTTTAGCAAAAAAATGATTGTAATTTATTTTTTCGAAAACAGAAAAGATAAGTCCCATAATCAAGACCATTTTTAAAACACGGAATAAGCCTCCGCCTGCTTTATTAATCCATCCCAGGAAAGCAAAATCGGCAATTCCGGTAAGGATTTTGGCTAAAAAATGAATTCCGATTACAATTCCAATAAAAGTAATAATAAAGGCAATCACCTGAATAGTATTTGGGTTCCAATGTAAAAATCCGGACAAAACATCCTTAGTAATAACCGAAAATTTTACCGCCAAATAAGCGCCAATTATTAGCGAAATAAATGAGGCCAATTCGATAAAAAGACCATTAGTAATTCCTTTGTACAATGCAAAGCCCAATAAGGCACCTAAAATAATATCTAAAAAACCCATTTGTGAAATTTATATTTGAGGAACAAAGGTAAAAGAATATTCTAAAGTCAAAACGGACTGCTTATCTTTGCGAAAATAATTTTAGATAGTAGAAATCAGAATGCCAACTTCTAACTTCTAACTTCTAACTTCTAACTTTCATATATGTCAAGAGACACACAACTTAAAGAGCGCTGGGACAGGCTCGTAGATATACTTTCTGATCAGTTTTCGCAAGGCGAAGATTTAGATTTAGATTCCATCATTTTTCTTATTGGGGTGCAGGAATTAGGGCAGCTACATCGTGAATACAAAAAAGACGAGAAAGTAAACCTGATGCATATTGCTATTTGTCGTTTGTTAGAACCTTATGGTTATTACGAATTTGATTTTGTAGATCAGGAAGGCTGGCCTCATTACAAAGTAAAAGAGCAACTTCCTCCATTAAAAGCAGGAGAACAATCCGTTTTGATGAAAGAAGCCATTGTGAATTATTTCATAGAAAAAGAACTTATTGATTAGTATACAGTGTTCAGTAGCAGTAATCAGTTAAGAAATTTAGAAAAACTTCCAACTTCTAACTCCTAACTTCTAACTTTTACTTAAATTTGCACTCTCAATTATTGGATGAAAATGATAGATAAGATTAAAGAATATATTGGTGAAGCACAAGCTTTTTCAACACAGGATACAGCCGAATTAGAAGCGTTTAGAATTAAATTTTTAGGAAGCAAAGGGATTTTAAAAGAGTTTTTTGCTGAATTTAAAAATGTGCCAAACGAACAAAAAAAGGAATTTGGTCAGGTAATTAACCTGCTGAAAACTTCTGCTGAAGAAAAAGTAAAATCTATTCAGGAAGCCTTAGAAAGCAAGGAAGAATCTAAAGGTTTTTATGGCGATTTGACTCGTACTGCTGAGCCGGTAACCATTGGTTCGCGTCACCCGATTTCGATTGTGAAAAACCAAATTATCGATATCTTTTCAACCATTGGATTCAATGTTTCCGAAGGTCCGGAAATTGAAGACGACTGGCATAACTTTACGGCATTGAACCTGCCAGAATACCATCCGGCGCGTGATATGCAGGATACTTTTTTCATTCAGACTAATCCTGATATTTTATTGCGTACTCATACTTCATCTGTTCAGGTGCGTTATATGGAAAATAATAAACCGCCTATCCGAACGATTTCTCCGGGGCGTGTTTTCCGTAACGAAGCGGTTTCGTCACGTTCGCACTGTATTTTTCATCAGGTAGAAGGTTTGTATGTGGATAAAGAGGTTTCTTTTGCAGATTTGAAGCAAACACTTTTGTATTTCACCAAAGAGATGTTCGGGAAATCTAAAATCCGTTTACGTCCTTCTTATTTCCCATTTACGGAGCCAAGTGCCGAAATTGATATTTATTGGGGACTGAAAACCGAAACCGATTACAGAATTACTAAAGGAACAGGTTGGTTAGAAATTGGAGGTTGTGGAATGGTAGATCCTAATGTTTTGAAAAACTGTGGTATCAATCCTGATGAATACAACGGATTTGCTTTTGGAATGGGAGTAGAGCGTATTGCGATGCTGTTGTATCAAATTGGCGATATCCGTATGTTTTATGAAAACGATGTTCGTTTCTTAGAGCAATTCAAATCGATAATATAATTTTAGTCCTTAGTTAATAGTCCCTAGTCCTTAGTAAAGTGTTCTGCTAAGGACTAGGGACTAAGTACTCTTTATCTAATTTATGAAAAAAGACATCACAATCCCCGAAGTAGAAAACGTATTTATTGCCGCTGTTCAGGAATGGAGCGACGATTTTATGGAGAAAGTTTGGTATGCTTATTTAGTAAACGACAGCGATTTTGATATTGACAGCGTGATGGTGGTTTCTAAAGCTTTTGGAACTATCGATGGTGAAATGAAAAAGACGTCTATTTTGCGTCATGCTTTTGTACAGTTGCCAGCTGTTTCTGTAGTGAAAATTGAAATGGTCGAAAAAAGTCTTTTGGCTTTGAATAATGAATTCATGCTGACTTATTTCATCGGGAATACTTTATACGACAAGAAATTTATTTTTAAAGCCAATTCCATCAACGAAAAAAATACTGAGGAAGTGCCTATTCTTTTTGTAGATGGGGTTATTGTGAGATAGATAATAATATAAAGGAAAAGGAAAAAGAGTCAAAAACATAATATTTTGACTCTTTTTCCTTTTAAGAGATGATTCTTTGTTCTTGTCTCTTTTTTCTATTATCTAAGGATTTCTAATCCAGTTTTTCAGTCAGTTTTTTAAATACGGTTCTGGCGTTTTTGCCTTGGTACAAAACTTCGTGAACGGCATCTATAATTGGCGTTTTAGCACCATAACCCTGATTGAGTTTATAGGCACTTTTAGCGGCATAATAACCTTCGGCAACCATACTCATTTCCATCATGGCGCTTTTTACGGTGTAGCCTTTTCCAATCATATTTCCGAACATTCTGTTTCTTGAAAATACCGAATAACCAGTTACCAATAAATCGCCCAAATAAGCAGAATCATTGATGTTGCGTTTCATCTTGTGTACTTTTCGGATGAATTTCTTCATTTCGCGAATAGCATTACTCATCAACACCGATTGGAAGTTATCGCCATAACCTAAACCGTGCGCAATTCCTGCTGCAATAGCGTAAATGTTTTTAAGCATCGCAGCATATTCAGTGCCAATAATATCATCGGTAATTTTAGTTTTGATATAGTTTCCAGCTAGATTTTTGGCGACTACTTTTGCTTTTCCTGCATCGCCACAAGCAATGGTCAAATAGGATAAACGCTCTAAAGCCACTTCTTCGGCGTGGCAAGGACCAGTAATTACCCCAATATTGTAATAAGGAATGTCGTATTGAAAATGAAAATGTTCCCCCACAATTAAACTGGTTTCCGGAACAATTCCTTTAATTGCCGAGAAAATGATTTTGTCTTTAAGGGAAACGGTAAGTTTTTGCAATTCGGCGTCCAAAAAGGCAGAAGGAATAGCAAAAATAAGATAGTCAGCATATTCAACGGCCTCGTTAATATCGCTGGTTAGTTTGAGTTTTTTGGTGTCAAATTCTACTGAGCTTATGTAGTTTGGATTGTGCTTGTGGTTTTTAATGTGATCAATCGCCGATTCATTGCGCATGTACCACGAAACTTCAGAAAGATTTCCGCAAAGCATTTTTGTGATGGCTGTTGCCCAACTTCCTCCTCCAATTACTGCAAACTTTATATCTTGACTCATCCTTTTTAATAGTTTAATCAAAAGTACTTAAAAATGTACTAATGAAACAAGAGGAATCCTTTTGAATTGGGTTAAGGTTTTGAAATCGAAATAATATTTTTTTAATTTTTTTCTGAATAAATACAATAATTGAAATGTGATTAGCGTTGTAAGTTTTTGTAAATAAGTAATTTGTGTTTAGTATTTGTTAGTTTAGTTTTTGGTATTAGTAAAAAGGCGACATCTATAATTTAGGTGTCGCCTTTTGTATTGATTTATAAATAAGTAAGAATTAATAACTCAATTCTACTATGGCTTTTAATTTGTCCAAAGTAATATTTTGTTTTTCTCCCATTGCTTTCCAGCCTCTTTCATCAAAACGATCTACAATAAAATCAGCTGTTTTGCTGTAGTCTTCAGTGTATTGCGAAAGTTTTGTGTCGATTCCCATGATGTGGAAAAATTCGACTGTTTTGTTGATAGCTTCATTAGCAATTTCGTCAACTGTTCCTTCTAAGTTAAAAATACGTTTCCCGTATTGAGCCAGTTTTTCTTTTTTGGTTTCAAATACAACACGGTATAAATTAGGTCCAATAATGGCTAATGTTCTCGCATGATCAATGTCATATAATGCTGTTAATTCATGACCAATCATGTGTGTCGCCCAGTCTGTTGGAACTCCTTTTGCGATTAATCCGTTCAAAGCCATGGTACAACTCCACATAAAGTTGGATGCCAGTGCATAATCTGATGGATTTTCAACTACTTTTGGTCCCACTTCGATTAAAGTTTGCAAAATTCCTTCGGCAATTCGATCTTGTAAATAGCCTTCATGAGGATAAGTTAAGTATTGCTCCATAACGTGAGTAAAAGCATCCACAACGCCGTTTTGTAATTGTCTTTTTGGTAACGACTGAATTACTGTTGGGTCGCAAATAGAGAATTTTGGGAATAAAGCACTTCCGCCAGAAGCTAATTTTTCCTGAGTGGCTTTAATCGTTACTACATAACCGGAATTCATTTCGCTTCCCGTTGCAGGAAGTGTTAAAATGGTTCCAAAAGGCATCGCATTTTCGGTTATTAAAATGTGTTTTTGCAAAATATCAATAGGATTTCCGTCAAAGTTAACTGCGGCCGAAATGAATTTCACACCGTCAATTACAGAGCCACCGCCTACTGCCAGAATAAAATCAATTTTTTCGGCTTTGATAATTTCTACGGCTTTCATCAAAGTTTCAAAATGTGGATTCGGTTCAATTCCGCCAAATTCCACGACTTCAAATCCTTTTAAGTTATCGATAGTTTGCTGGTGAATTCCGTTTTTAAAGATACTCCCACCGCCATAAGCTAATAAGATTTTAGCACCAGCAGGAATTAATGTTCCTAATTTTTCTATTTGTCCTTTTCCAAAAACTAATTTGGTAGGATTGTATAATTCGAAGTTTAACATCTTATTTTTGAGTGTTTAGTTGTTGTAATAATTTTTGTGCTACCAGTTTGGACGAAGCCGGATTTTGACCAGTTATTAAAAGTCCGTCTTCAACAGCATAGGGATGCCAGTTTTCAGTTTTTGAATAAATACCACCACGAGCCTGAAGTACTTCTTCTAATAAAAACGGAACTACATTAGTTAATCCTACTGCAGCTTCTTCGGTATTTGAGAATCCGGTTAGTTTTTTTCCTTTTACTAAGTATTCCTCGTTTATTTTTACATCTTTTAAAACAGCTGGTGCATGACATACAAAAGCGACTGGTTTGTTATGCTTGTAGAAAGATTCAATCAATGTAATCGAATTTCTATCTTTTGTTAAGTCCCATAAAGGTCCGTGACCTCCAGGGTAAAAAATAGCATCATAATCAGCCTCTTTTACATTGGCTAATTTTAAAGTGTGTTTTAATTTGTTCAATAATGCAGTGTCGGCATCAAATCTTTTAGTGTCCTCAGTTGCCGATGCAGGATCAGCACTTCTTGGGTCAATTGGAGGTTGTCCGCCCAGAGGAGTCGCAATGTCTATTTGGATTCCTTTGTCGGCCAATTCATAATAAGGTGCCGCAAATTCTTCCGTCCAAAATCCGGTTTTTTCACCTGTATTTCCCAGTTTATCATGACTGGTAACTACAAATAATACTTTTTTCATGTGTTCTTTATTTTGTGCTGTTGCAGAGAAGCAACTAACTGTTAAAGCGAAAAGCGAGAGTAATATTGATTTTTTCATATTTGATTTTTATTGATACAAATTTATGACGCAAATGTTATTAGTAAAAATAATTTAAATTATGTTTGTGATAAATATATTTATATCATGGTTAATTTAGAATGGTATCGAACGTTTAAATCGGTTTATAAAAACGGTAATTTTTCTTTAGCTGCCAAAGAATTATTTATCAGTCAGCCTGCGGTAAGTCAGCAGATTTCTATGTTGGAAACTCATGTAGGTTATAAGTTGTTTAATCGAAAATCAAAAGGAGTAGAGCCAACCGAATACGCCAAATTGCTTAATAATTTAATTATTGAAGCTTTGGATCGTTTGGAAAATGTAGAAAATGGTTTTCGTTCTAAAGCTTTTGATGCCAATCGGTTGATTACAGTGGGGATTTCAAAACATTTGTTCAGTAGTATTGGAAGTCATCTGATTGACAAATTTGATTATATCGATTTTAGTTTCTATGAGAATAATGAGCTGTTTGAATTGGTGAATAATAAGAAAATAGATTATGCTATTGTTACAAAAAAAATAGAAACTTTTGATACCATCCAGAAAGAGTTAGGAACTATAAAACAAATTATTGTGGGTTCGAAAAACATTGATTCAGCAATTTTAAAATCAATGATAAAAAATGCAGATTATTCAGCTGTTGAAAATTGGTTAAACGACCAAAAATGGTACAGTCATGATTCCGGAATTCCACACGTGAAATTATTTTGGCTTCATGTATTTAATAAGAAGCGACCATCCATGGTTTCCAATTATATCATTCCATCAGAATATGAAATGCTTGAAATGCTTTCCAGAAATTCAGGTGTTGCTGTAACCTGGGATATTAATGCACAGTCTTTTATTAAGGAAGGGAAGCTGCAAATCATTTGGGAAACAAACCAGATGCCGGAAACCGAAGTGTATCTGTTATCAGGTAAGCATAGTGGATTTAACTCGGCTGCTCAGGGAATAGAAGAAGAGTTGAAAAAAGTATTGGTCTGATTTACTTTTTATAAAACAAATTATGATCAATGTATTCCCAAACTTTTGGAGGGAGTAAAGGACGTACATTTTTAGCTGATTTGATATTTTTTCTAATAGTTGTTGAAGAAATTTCTACAACTGGAGCATCAATTAAGTGTACTTTTGGATGTTGTTTCAATTCTAGGTTTTCTTCTTCAGCCGAAATTCGCGGATACACATAAATATCGTGGTGTTCTAAAATCGCTTCGTAATTTTTCCACTTATGAAACGATTTTAGGTTGTCTTCTCCCATAATCAGTGAAAATTCGTGATTAGGATATTTTTCCTCCAAATGAACTAAGGTGTTTACTGTATAATTGGGCTGCGAAAGTTTAAATTCAATATCCGAAGGTTTCAATTTTGGATAATCTTCAGTAGCAAGAAAAACCATTTGCAGACGGTGGTAATCGTCCAGCAAAGTACTTTTTTTCTTCAAAGGATTGTGTGGGGTAACCACTAACCAAACCTGATCTAAATCGGCATGCTCCGCCATGTGATTGGCAATAATCAAATGCCCCACATGAATGGGGTTGAATGTCCCGAAATACAGTCCGATTTTCATTTTCCAGTCCTTAGTAGTTAGTCCCTAGTTCTAAGTTTTAGTCTTTTAGGTTTTTAGAGAAGGCATTGATCATTTTGCTTTCTTCCTCTATTAAAAACAAAATCTAATTCTTTTGCAATAATGAGTTGTGTTTCTATTTCATTTAATGAACCTCTGGCAATATTTAAAAAATGATTAAATGATTTATCTGTTTGTCGTCCAAAGCCTTCTGCAATATTTGAAGGGATTGATACACTAGCTCTTTTTAATTGACTCGTTAAAGCATAAATT
Source organism: Flavobacterium flavipallidum (assembly GCF_038289905.1). Lineage (NCBI taxonomy): Bacteria > Pseudomonadati > Bacteroidota > Flavobacteriia > Flavobacteriales > Flavobacteriaceae > Flavobacterium > Flavobacterium flavipallidum. Next base: position 91,560 of record NZ_JBBYHU010000012.1, read on the forward strand.
TCTTCTTTAGGAAAATCCTTTGTGAGTTTGTAAATCAAAACCACAATTTTGATACCCTTTTGCCAAATTAATAATTCTTTGTGTGATTTCACCCCACTCATAATTTATTGTTTTTAATGCTAAGGACTATGTACTAACTGCTTAGGACTACTTATTAACAAAATCCCTAACTAGCTCAGTTGCTTCTTCCAAAGCTACTTCCAAATCATAATTTTTAATAATTACATCAAATTGCGGAGCGGTAGCCAGTTCGACGTGAGCTTTGGCGATACGCATATTGATTTTGTCTTCGCTTTCGGTAGAACGTTCTTTTAAGCGTCTTTTTAGTTCGTCCACACTTGGTGGTTTTACAAAAACGGCTAAAGTTTCTTCCGGGAATTTGTGTTTGATACGCAAACCACCTGCAACATCAATGTCAAAAATTACGTTTTTGCCCAAAGCCCAGATGCGTTCTACTTCGCTTTTTAAAGTTCCGTAAAAGTTGTCTCTGTAAACTTCTTCCCATTCCACGAAATCTTCGTTTTTGATATGGTTTTTGAATTCTTCCAAAGAGATAAAATAATAATCCTTACCATTTACCTCTTCCCCTCTGGCTGCACGTGTTGCTGCCGAGATAGAAAACTCTAAATTCAAGTCTTCCTGCTTTAATAAATGCCTAACTATCGTTGTTTTTCCCGAACCTGATGGCGCCGAGAATACGATTAATTTTCCTTTTTTCATTTTTTTAGTATTAGTCCTTAGTCCTTAGTCCTTAGTAGTTCTTCAATGCTAGGGACTAAGGACTATTTACTTATAAAACATTTAAAACCTGTTCTTTGATTTTTTCCAATTCGTCTTTCATCATCACGACTAATTTTTGCATTTGTGCATGATTGGATTTTGAACCCATGGTGTTGATTTCGCGTCCCATTTCCTGAGTAATGAATCCCAGTTTTCTACCATTGGCTTCCGTTCCTTTGATGGTTTCCAGGAAATAATCCAAATGGTTTGTCAAACGTACTTTTTCTTCGGTGATGTCTAACTTTTCTAAATAATAGATTAATTCCTGCTCAAAACGGTTTTCGTCAACGTTTACTTTTAGTTCGTCAATGGCAGTTTGCAAACGGTCTTTGATGTTTTGAACACGTTCCGGATCCAGTGCCAATGCATCATTCATGAACTGACGGATATTGCCGATACGCAATTGGAATTCTTTTTCTAACGATTCACCCTCATCTTTTCTGAAAGAAAGAATGTTGTTCAAACTTTCGTCAATTACGTTTTTTATTTGAGCCCATTCGTTTTCGTCGATTTCCTCTCTTTCTACTTTCATGGTATCGGGCATGCGAACAGCCATTTTCATCAACTCGGTTTCATCAGCATCTGCATAAACTTCTCTAAGCTGAGCGATGTAAGCTTTTACGATAGGTACATTGACTTTAGTCGAAGTTTGCTCGGCAGTATTTTCGATAAAAATAGAAAAATCTACTTTTCCTCTTTCTAATGCGGTTGCAATTTGAGTACGTAAACCCAATTCCATTTCGCGATAAAGTGAAGGCATTCGAACATTTAAGTCTAAACCTTTACTATTTAAGGATTTTACTTCGACAGTTATTTTCTTGGTTGGTAATTGCAAAGTTGCTTTACCAAAACCGGTCATTGATTGTATCATGTCATTTTTTAAAAGGTGGTCAAAGATACTAAAAAAGTATTCAGTAGTCAGTTTTCGGTATTCAGCTGATAAAAACCATTTTATAATTTAAATCCTTAATGGTTTAAAACTTTGAAATTATCTATATTGTGAATATTATTTTGTCAAAGCCAGAATTACATTTTCCACATTTTGTTTGCTGTTGCCAATGTAAATTTTTTCATCAATAATAAAAACAGGGCGGCTTAAAAAAGTATAATGTTCTAAAATATATTGCTTAAAATCGTCATCGGTTAAGTTTTGATCCTTCAATCCCATCGATTTGTAAAGCTGTGCTTTCTTGCTAAATAGCGCTTCGTAGCTCCCTGAAAGTTGATACATTTCTTCTAATTCTTCTAAGGTAATCGGACTTTGTTTGATGTCGTGAAGTTCCAGATTATGGTTTTCAGGTAAGGATTTGATAATTTTTCGACAAGTGTCACAAGAGGAAAGATGGTATACTTTATTGGTCATAATTTTTAATTCTTTATGCAAAGAAAAATCATTTAAGACGTTAAATGATTATTTTTACGCCAAAATTTACAAATTCAATACGATGCAAGAGATTTTAGCCATTACAAAAACCAGTAGAAATATGATTTCTAAATTGGTTCAGGGATATACACTAGAACAATTAAATAAAGTTCCTGACGGTTTTAAAAACAATTTGATTTGGAATGTAGCGCATGTTGTAGTTACCCAGCAATTATTGGTTTATAAACTGGCTGGTCTGCCAATGATGGTTTCTGAAGAATTGGTAGAAAAATACAAAAAAGGAACCCAAACTGAGCATGTGGCTTCTCAGGAAGAAGTAAACGAAATTTTGAATTTGTTGCATACTACGGTTGCGCAAACAGAGAAAGATATTCAAAATAATTTGTTCCAAAATTTTACAGAATACCCAACATCTACAGGTTTTGTATTAAAAAATAATGAAGATTCGATGCGATTCAATAATTTCCACGAAGGGCTTCATATAGGGGTCATTATGGCCATTCGAAAATTGGTATAATTTATCTTTAAGAAAAAAATAGTTTAGATAAGAGTCTTTTCTGCGAAGGCTCTTTTTTATTTCTAAATTTAAGACTTATTGCAAGTAGTAGATGTAGCCTACATTGAACCAAACTAACCAATCATTAGCCTTGTTTTCTTTGTATAAAGCAGGATTTGGTTTTAAACCGTCAACCCAGTCTGAGAAGTAATACTGAAATCGTAAATCAACCATGAAATCACTCAAAGGAGTTAATTTGTAACGAGTTCCTACACTGGAAACAATGGACCAAACGGTTCCGTTTTCGGTAGAAAAACCATAAGGTCTATCATCTGTAGGAGTCAGGTATTTAGGATATGTGGTAAGGGGTGTTCCTAAAGGTCCTAAGGAGGAATAAGCCTTAGTGTTATAGTTGCTAAATTGTGCTCCCAGACTCACAAAAGGTCCCAGACTTCCTATTCTTGCGGTGAAGTCACGAATACTAAAAGGGAAATATTCTAATTGCATTCCTATGTTAGTTACCGCACTTTCGCCTTTCATTTCTCTTAGCTGCATTGCTTCAGGAGAATTTCTTTTGACCCATTCTCCAAGATGCTCAAAATTAGTTTTATTGTAAGAAAGTTCACTTCGTAACTTGAAGTGGTCATTAAAATAGGTTTCAGGAGTGTAACAGTTACATTCTGCTTTATAGGAAAAGTTAAGATAGTGAATAATTCCAACACCCGTTCCTGTGTTTCCAGCATTGGTTTCAAAATCATGGCGTACTCCGTAATCTGACTGAAAGGCTACAGGGCCAGCAATTACTCCAATTTCATGGGAAAAACCAAATTGCGCATTCGTTTTACTTGTTATTCCAAGTAAAATAAATGTAATCAAAAAGTTGAGCCAATTATTGCGGAGCATTTTAGTTGTAAGTCAGGGTGGAACAAAGATATAAAAACTTTAAGTCAGTTAATAGTTTTTACAATAAAGTTGTAAAACAGCATTTTAGTTGTTGTAATGTTAATGTTTTTATAAGAATTGGTATAGTATTTTTTGAATTTTAGAAAGATGTTTTAACTTTAAATAATTCGTAGCACTAAAAGTGCTCTCAATGAGTATAATTTTTATTTAAAACGTAACTTTGTTTTAAGCTACGAAAACGTTTTCTTAACTATAAAACTCTTATTAATTATGTCTCAAGCTATCCAAAATTTTGTAAATGAAGTTGCTCTCAAAAATGCTCATGAGCCTGAATTTTTACAGGCCGTTTTAGAAGTCGCTGAAACAGTTATTCCTTTTATTGAAGAAAATCCAAAGTACCAAAATAAAAAGCTCCTGGAGCGAATGGTTGAAGCAGAAAGGATTATCGTTTTTAGGGTAGCCTGGCTTGATGATAAAGGGCAAATTCAAATTAACAGAGGTTTTCGTGTTCAGATGAATTCGGCTATAGGGCCTTATAAAGGCGGACTTCGTTTTCATCCTACGGTGAATCTAAGTGTTCTTAAGTTTCTGGCATTTGAACAAACTTTTAAAAATAGTTTGACCACTTTGCCAATGGGCGGAGGAAAAGGAGGTTCGGATTTTGATCCTAAAGGAAAGTCAGATATTGAGGTAATGCGCTTTTGCCAGGCGTTTATGACTGAATTATGCAAGCACATTGGTGCTGATACCGATGTTCCGGCGGGAGATTTAGGAGTAGGAGCCAGAGAAGTTGGGTATTTATTTGGGCAATATAAAAAAATCCGAAATGAGTTTACCGGGGTTTTAACGGGTAAAGGAATTTCTTTTGGGGGATCGCTGATAAGACCAGAGGCGACAGGTTATGGAGTGGTTTATTTTGCTCAAAGTATGCTGGCTACTAAAGGCGATGACTTGAAAGGCAAAATTGTTGCGGTTTCCGGTTCAGGAAATGTGGCACAATATGCGGTTGAAAAAGCGACTCAGTTAGGCGCTAAGGTAATTACGATGTCGGATTCTGATGGTTATATTTATGATTCTGATGGAATCGATGCAGAGAAATTAGCGTATGTCATGTATTTAAAAAATGAGTTGCGTACCCGTATAAGTGACTATGTAGCAAAATATCCAAAAGCAAAATACATTGCCGGAGCAAAATCCTGGGAGCAACAATGTGATATCGCTTTGCCTTGTGCTACTCAAAACGAACTGGATGCTGAAAGTGCTGCTGCTCTTATTGCGAATGGCTGTATTTGTGTAGCCGAAGGAGCTAATATGCCTTCAACGCCAGAGGCAATTGCAGTTTTTCATAAGGCTAAAATATTATTCTCACCCGGAAAAGCTTCAAATGCCGGTGGAGTTGCTACTTCTGGTCTAGAAATGTCGCAAAACTCCTTGCGAATGAGCTGGACTGCCGAAGAAGTCGATGAAAGATTAAAAGGTATTATGCTAAATATTCATGCCGCCTGCGTACAATATGGTGCTGACGGCAATGGTTATGTGGATTATGTAAAAGGAGCTAATATTGCCGGATTTGTAAAAGTAGCCGATGCGATGATAGCACAAGGAGTGGTTTAGTTTTTTTAGTCCTTAGTAGTTAGTCCCTAGTCCTTAGCACAAAATAGAAACTAAGGACTAAGGACTAGGGACTAAGGACTTTTAATTATCTTCGCAAAAAATAAAATCCATGCAAATAAAAACCAAAGCAATCGTTATTTCGGCTTTAAAATACCAGGAAAAAAGCCTGATAGTAAAATGCTTTACGTTGTCGCATGGATTGAAAACCTATTTTGTTCGTGATGCTTTTTCAAGTAGAAAAACGTCTCAAAAAATGGCTTATTTTCAGCCCATGAGCATACTGGAAATTGAAGCCACACATAAGAATAAAGGCACGATGGAGCATTTTAAAGAAATTAAAATTGCAGATCCGTTTCAGTCGATACATTCAGATATTTACAAGAGTACTATTGCGCTGTTTCTTTCTGAAATTTTGCATCATTCGATACATGAAGAAGAAAGAAACGAGTCGCTTTTTACTTTTTTAGAAACGGCGTTGCATTGGTTAGACCATCATGACGAAATTGCTAATTTTCATCTGATTTTGATGCTCGAAATGACCAAATATCTCGGTTTTTATCCCGATACTTCTGATGTGGATATGCCTTTTTTCGAAATGAACGAAGGTGTTTTTACTCCTTTTCATGCCATAGGTTCTTTGAGCGAACATGAAAGTAATTTGTTCAAAAAACTGATTGCTTTAAAATTTGATAATGACCAGAAGGTATTTCATGTAATCGAAAGACAAATCCTCTTGAAAATTCTCATTGACTACTACGCTTATCATTTGGATGGTTTCAAAAGACCCAAATCACTGCAGGTTTTAAAGGAGGTTTTTGCGTAATTATTTATTCATAGTTGCCATTTGTTTTTTGGGATTTATTTTAAATTTAATTCCTAAAGAAATAATATCCGGTTCCTGAGGAAATGAGGAATCAGTTAGGTTTTGACTGTAAACATATTGAAGTTGAAATTTTACATTTTCTGTTCCTGCCTGCAAAGTAATGGCTGGTTCCAGTAACCAATAGCTATTGTTTGTGCTTAAATAATTGGTATCAAAGTCAGTAGAATTTGGGTCGCCATTAATGTCTCTGTATTTGAGATGGACAATTCTTGAGGAAATCGAACCAGTAAAATGTTTTCGGTTATAACTTATACTGGGCTGAATACCTATCCGATTAAATTTAGCCGAGAAATTCTGAGCATTTGATGAGGATAAAGATTCGTATTTGAGACTGCCAAAACAAACTAATCCGTAGGTTTCAAATACAAAATGCCGTGAGATAGAACTAAAATATCCAGCACCTATTTCCAGCATATTTCCCTTAGCGTCATATTCATCTGAGGTTTCACTTTTTTTAGTGTTAACCCAGTCGGTGTTGAATTGCAGAGCGATGTGATTGGTGATAGCATGAGCGGCTTGGATTTCGAACGCTTGCGTATAATCACTTTCGTTGTAGCCTATCCCTAAATTGGTTTGTCCCTTGGATTCCATAATTGGAATGTTTTGGGAATTGGGAACATAATATTCGGGGCTGCATCCTAAAGTTAGGATTGCGATGAAGAGTAAAATTGTTTTCATAATCTTTTTTATAAGTGGAAATAGATGTTTAGAGACGGTTGGTGTAGTAGTTTTTTGTTCAGTTCAAATTGCAGTTTGGTTTTTGAACTTTTGTGGGAAATACAGGAGTGTTTTTTCAATAATCAATTAGCTGTACTAATGATTTGATTTTCTTTTTTATATGTAGAATTTGAGTATAATAAATTTAGTGAAATTTCATGAAAATTTTAGCCTTAATAAGGGGCTGTTATTCGTGTAGAAAATAAAAAGTTTGAAAGTATTTTTTTTTTGAAAATAACAGGCTTCAGAATCAATTCCTTAGCAAAAATCCTCAAAACGATTATAAAAACGCTCAAAAATTGCGTTTCTTTCCTCTTTTTTCTTTCCTCCTTTCTCTAATTTCCTCAAAATTCCTTACTTTCGCACCTCGATTAAGAAAAGGATACAATGAGTACAAAATTTACTGAATACAAAGGACTTGACTTGCCTACAGTAGCGTCGGAAGTTCTGGATTTTTGGAAGCAAGAAAATATATTTGAAAAAAGTGTAACGACACGCGAAGGGGCGAAACCTTATGTGTTTTTTGAAGGACCGCCTTCGGCAAATGGATTGCCGGGAATTCACCACGTGATGGCGCGTGCTATTAAAGATATTTTTTGCAGATATAAAACTCAAAAAGGATATCAGGTAAAGCGAAAAGCAGGTTGGGATACCCATGGTTTGCCAGTAGAGTTAGGTACCGAAAAAGAATTAGGAATTACCAAAGAGGATATCGGGTCAAAAATTACGGTAGCCGAATATAACGAGGCTTGTAAAAGAACCGTGATGCGTTATACAGACGTATGGAATGATTTGACCGAAAAGATGGGTTATTGGGTAGATATGGAAGATCCGTATATTACTTATAAATCCAAATATATGGAGAGTGTTTGGTGGTTGTTGAAACAAATCTACAACAAGGATTTGATGTACAAAGGATACACCATTCAACCGTATTCTCCAAAAGCAGGAACAGGATTGTCATCACATGAGGTAAACCAACCGGGTTCCTATCGTGATGTAACTGATACTACCATTGTGGCTCAGTTTAAAGCTAAAAATGAAAGTTTGCCAAGCTTTTTAGAAGGTTTTGGAGATATTCATATTTTAGCCTGGACGACAACTCCTTGGACTTTGCCTTCAAACACAGCTTTGACTGTAGGTCCAAAAATCGATTATGTTTTAGTTAAAACGTTCAATCAATATACTTTTGAGCCAATCAATGTTGTTTTGGCTAAGAATTTAGTTGGAAAACAATTTGGAAAAGGCTTTTTCTTAAGCGAAGATGTTGCTGATTTTGACAATTACAAAGCAGGAGATAAAAAGATTCCTTACCAAATTTTAACCGAAGCAAAAGGAGCTGATTTGGTAGGTATTCGTTACGAGCAATTATTGCCATGGGCGTTGCCATATCAAAATCCGGAAAATGCGTTTAGAGTGATTTCGGGAGATTTCGTAACAACTGAAGACGGTACAGGAATTGTGCATACAGCTCCAACTTTTGGTGCTGATGATGCTAAGGTAGCCAAAGAAGCTACGCCTGAAGTGCCGCCAATGTTAGTTTTAGACGAAAATGGTACTCCGGTTCCATTGGTTGATTTGCAAGGAAAATTTGTTCCGCAATTAGGAGATTTTGGTGGAAAATATGTAAAGAACGAATATTACGATGCTGATCAGGCACCGGAACGTTCGGTAGATGTTGAGATTGCGATTCTTTTGAAAGAACAAAATAAGGCTTTCAAAGTAGAGAAATACGTACACAGTTACCCACACTGCTGGAGAACAGATAAGCCAATTTTGTACTATCCTTTGGATTCTTGGTTTATCAAAATTACAGAGGTAAGAGACCGAATGTTTGATTTGAACGAATCCATCAACTGGAAACCAAAAGCAACCGGAGAAGGGCGTTTTGGAAACTGGTTGAAAAATGCCAACGATTGGAATTTATCACGTTCTAGATATTGGGGAGTTCCATTGCCAATTTGGAGAACTGAAGATAAACAAGAAGAAATCCTTATTGGTTCGGTAGAAGAATTGTTCAACGAAATCGAAAAAGCGATTGCAGCCGGGGTTCAATCAGCAAATCCGTTTAAAGGATTTGAAATTGGAAACATGAGCGAAAGCAACTATGATTTGGTTGACTTACATAAAAATGTGGTGGACGGAATTACATTAGTTTCGGCTTCAGGAAAGCCAATGAAACGCGAGGCTGATTTGATTGACGTTTGGTTCGATTCAGGTGCGATGCCTTATGCACAATGGCATTATCCATTTGAAAACAAAGATTTAATTGATAATAATAAATCATTCCCGGCTGATTTTATCGCTGAAGGTGTAGATCAAACCCGTGGGTGGTTCTATACGCTGCACGCTATCGGAACTTTAGTTTTTGATAATATCGCTTATAAAAACGTAGTTTCTAACGGATTGGTATTGGACAAAAACGGACAAAAGATGTCCAAACGTTTAGGGAATGCCGTAGATCCATTTGAAACATTAAAAGAATATGGTCCTGATGCGACACGCTGGTACATGATTGCCAATGCAAATCCTTGGGACAACCTGAAATTTGATATTGAAGGTGTGGCTGAGGTGAGAAGAAAGTTCTTTGGAACACTTTATAATACCTATTCATTCTTTAGTTTGTATGCTAATATTGATGGTTTCAAATTTGATGAGGCTGAAGTTCCATTGAATGAAAGGCCTGAAATTGACCGTTGGATTTTATCAGAATTACATACGTTGATTAAATTGGTTGATGAAGCTTATGCTGATTATGAGCCAACAAGAGCTGCTCGCGCGATTTCTGATTTCGTTCAGGAGAATTTAAGTAACTGGTACGTTCGTTTGTGTCGCCGTCGTTTCTGGAAAGGGGAATATGCGCAGGATAAAATTGCGGCTTATCAAACCTTATATACCTGTTTGTTAACCGTAAGTAAACTTAGCGCTCCTATAGCTCCATTCTTTATGGATAAGCTTTACAGAGACTTAACGCAGGCTACACAAACAGAAAAATTTGATAGTGTACATTTGGCGGAATTTCCAAAATACGTTGAAAACTTTGTTGATAAATCGTTAGAGAGCAAAATGCAGAAAGCACAGACGATTTCATCACTGGTTTTATCACTGCGTAAGAAGGAAATGATTAAGGTGCGTCAACCGCTGCAAAAGGTAATGATTCCGGTACTTGACGAGCGTCAGAGAGGTGAAATTGAGGCGGTTTCTGAGCTAATAAAAGCTGAGGTAAACGTGAAAGAAATTGAACTTTTAGACGATGCTTCGGGTGTGTTAGTGAAACAAATTAAACCTAATTTCAAGGCGCTGGGGCCACGTTTTGGTAAAGATATGGGATTGATTTCCAAAGAGATACAAAATTTTTCTCCGGATCAAATCAATCAGTTGGACAGAGAAGGTAGTATAAGTATTGTTATTGCAGGAAATGACGTAACTTTATCATTAGCCGATGTAGAGATTACATCACAGGATATTGAAGGCTGGTTAGTTGCAAATTCTAATGGAATTACCGTAGCGCTTGACATCACGATCTCTGATGAATTGCGAAAAGAAGGAGTTGCAAGGGAGTTAGTAAACAGAATTCAGAATATTCGAAAAGATTCAGGATTTGAAGTGACCGACAAAATTAAGGTGTATTTGCAAAGCAATGCAGTTTTAGAAGCAGCGGTGAATGAGAACAAAAGTTACATTCAGTCAGAGACCTTAACAGAAGAATTGGTTTTTGAAACACAAATCGAGAATGGCACAGAAATTGAATTTGATGACATTAAAACTAGAATAACAATTACAAAATAACATTGATTATGGTAGATGAAGTAGCACGATACTCCGACGCCGATTTGGCAGAGTTCAAAGAGATAATTCAAAAGAAAATTGAGAAAGCACAGGCCGATTTAGATTTGATAAAAAGTGCTTATATGAATGACTTGAATAATGGTACGGATGATACATCACCTACATTCAAAGCTTTCGAAGAAGGAAGTGAAACCATGTCTAAAGAAGCAAACTCTCAATTAGCTATCCGTCAGGAGAAATTCATTCGTGATTTGAAGAATGCTTTATTTCGCGTAGAGAATAAAACCTACGGTATTTGCAAAGTAACAGGAAAATTAATTAGTAAAGAAAGATTAAAAATTGTTCCTCATGCTACGATGAGTATTGAGGCTAAAAATCTTCAGAAATAATAATTGAATTTTCAATATTAGAATTCCAAATTCCGAAACTAATTTTGGAATTTGGAATTTAATTTTTATAAATCACCTATTTTTGCGCACTTAAAAATTAAAAAATGTCATTACGAAACGCGTATTTGCTTGTCTTCATAGTTTTACTGGTAGATCAGATTTCTAAAATATATATCAAAACTAATTTTGTATTAGGAGATGAGGTTGAGGTATTCAATTGGTTTAAAATACATTTTATTGAAAATGAAGGGATGGCCTGGGGAACGAAGATTCCGGGTGAATATGGGAAATTGATTCTTACTTTGTTTCGATTAGTGGCTATCGGTGGTATTGGATATTGGTTGTGGGATTCTGTAGAAAGAAAGCATAGCAGTAATTACTTAATTGTTGCTATAGCGTTGATTCTGGCAGGTGCTTTTGGAAATATTGTAGATTCTGTTTTTTATGGGGTAATTTTTGATGACAGTACATCGCAATTAGCTACATTATTTTCAGATCAGCCTTATGGGAAATATTTCCATGGAAAAGTAGTCGATATGTTTTACTTTCCTTTTTGGAGCGGTAATTTACCACAATGGTTGCCTGTTTGGGGAGGAAGAGATTTTACCTTTTTTAATGCTATTTTTAATGTTGCCGATGTGGCTATTTCAACCGGAGTTGGAATCTTAATTGTCTTTAATAAAAAAGCATTTCATAAACATTAATAGTGAAACGATATAAAATAGAAAACCGGCATTAATTAGACTGCACCCAAAAGTTTAGACGAATTTATAATTAAATTTGATAATAATGAGCTCGATATTGTATCGGGCTCATTCCTTTTAGATTAAGTTTTATTCTCTCATTATTATAGTAATCTATAT